>CAJOHT010000026.1 GCA_905234305.1 uncultured Ruminococcus sp.
TTTTCCGTGTTCAGCTCCGCCGTATTGAGCGCGGGTTTTGCGATAGGAATACTCTTTCCTTTTTTTATAAACAAAGGCACTTCATTCAAAGCAACTTCAACATAACGAAGTCCTTTTTTCATTTCTCTCTTAACTACATTTTCTCCGCTCAGCTTAACGAAGGTCATATCCTCGGGCAGGTATATGTTCCTGCCGCTTTTATTCTGCTCGTATACGGGCGCTATCATACACTCATTTCCGAGCATAAGCTGATCCTCAACCTCGCGGGCGATTTTATCCTCGGGATAATCAAACGCCAGCGGCTTAAACATCATATCGTTTTCCTCGCTGCAGCGGCGGTAGGTTTTATAGATATACGGGATAAGACGGTAACGTACCGCGAGTACATCCGAAAAATCCTTACAGTCGCCGAACTGATACGCCTCCTGGGCGCGGGTACCGAGAGCGCGGTGATTACGCATAAGCGGCGTAAATACCCCGAGCGCGAGCCATCTTAACAGCAAATCGCGCGTAACATTATTGTTAAATCCGCCTAAATCGGCTCCGCAGTATAAAAAGCCGCACATATTAACGCTCGGCAGCATTTTTAAATTCAGAAGAAGATGCGACCACCAGCTGAAATTATCGCCGAACCAGATACCGCTCGTACGGTGAGCGCCGATATATGACGCTCTCGAAAAAATCAATTTTTTCTCCTTGCCGAACTCCTTCTCGAAATACTCGCCCGCCGCCTTAGTCATAAACGCGCCGTAGATATTATGCACATCCTTATGGCAAACGCGCTTTCCGTTTATATTATGGTAAAAGCTGCTGTAATCCTCCATATTGTTCTGGATACCTAGCATAGCGTTTTTTGTTTCAAAAAATCCCCATATACCTATCTCTTCGCTTCTTATTTTATCGAGCTTCTCAAAGGCTTTATTAAGCCCCTTTACCGAATAGAAAATCGCGGGCTCGTTCATATCGTTCCAAAATCCGTCAACGCCCATATCCGTGAGCGTTTTATACTGACGCCCGAACCATTCGCGCGCGTCTTTATTAAGGAAATCGGGAAGCCCTACTATCCCGGGCCATACTCCGCACTCAAACTCGTTTCCGTTCTCATCGGTACAAAAATAACCGTTTTTATGTCCCTCGTCATAAACGGAGTAGCCCTCCTCCTTTTTAACTCCCGCGTCGATAATCGGGATAAGGTGGATATTATTCTCCTTCATCTCAGCGGCGAACGCTTTAAAATCGGGAAAAAGCTCCTTATTAACGGTAAAATCCTTAAACCGCTCCATATAGTCGATATCCATATAGATACAGTCGAGCGGAAGATTATTTTTACGATGGTTCTCGCGAACGTTCACAAAATCCTCCTGCTTAGCGTAACCCCAGCAGCTTTGCTGATAACCGAAAGCCCAAAGCGGCGGTATGTAGCTCTGTCCGATTATTTTCCTGAACTGCTTTATAATATCGATCTCGCTTTCGCCGTCGATATAATACAAATCAGCGTCGGGCTTATCGAGAGTAATAACACAGGTATCGGGGGTTTCATAACCTAAATCCCATACGATTTTCGATGGGTAATCGACGAAAAGCCCGAATTTTTCCCTGCCGCTTACGACAATAAAATTATGGGCGCTGTAAAGCGAGCGCTTATCCTCGACGTGGTTAGTTTCGTCGCTGCACCAGCTCTCATAGATCCAGCCGCGCTTATTGATACCGCGCGTAGTTTCGCCGAGCCCGAAAATCATATCGTTCTTCTCTATATTAAAGCATATTTCCGCTTTCCCGTTTATTTCCAAGTATAACGGAAAGTCTTTTATATCATTTATCTTAAGCCTTTCAACAACAGCCTCGGTATCAATAGGCTCGCCTATCCGAAATTTCCTAATCATAAAGCACCCCGCTTATTCAGACTGATTTTATTTTACGATATATAACTACAAATTGCAAGATTATACGCAAAACAGACGGCATAAAATACGCCGTCTGTTTTTATAAAACTCAGTTTTCTATAATACTATGCTGCAATTCGCGGGAAAGCTCCATAAGCTTTTCAAACAACTCTCTCGCGTAACCGCCGTATTCCCCGCCGTCAAGCTCGACCTTATCGAGGATCTCCCTCTCCCTATCAGCGTTAAGAACGGGAATGCCGTTAGCCTTTTTATATTCGCCGACTTCCTTAGCGCAGTCCATTCGCTCTTTAAAAAGATTTAAAAGCTCGGCATCAATTCTATTAATATCCTTACGGATCTCATCTAAATTTCTCATACAATTATCCTAACATATCAAATATCGCTATCGCGGCGGCGGCTTCTACAACGGGTACCGCTCTCGGCACGATACAGGGATCGTGTCTGCCTTTTATCTCAAGCGTAGTATTCTCCCCCGTCTTAAGGTCAACGGTACGCTGGGGCTTTGCTATCGACGGCGTCGGCTTAACAGCCGCTCGGAAAATTATCGGCATACCGCTCGATATCCCGCCGAGGATACCGCCGCTGTTGTTTGTTTCGGTGAAAACTTTCCCGTCCTTACAGAAAAACCCGTCGTTATTCTCGCTGCCCTTAAGCTCGGCGCTTTTAAAACCCGCTCCGAACTCAATACCCTTTACGGCGGGGATTCCGAATACCGCCTTTGAGATTGCGCCCTCTAATCCGTCAAACAACGGTCCGCCTATGCCCGCGGGCATTCCCGTAACGGCGCACTCAACAATACCGCCTACGCTGTCGAGGTCTTTACGCGCGGCTTCAACCGCGGAACGCATTTCTTCCTCTTTAGAGGTATCGATCAGCGCGAAAACCGAGTTATTAAGCCTGTTTATAAGTTCATCATCTATCTCAACGGGATTGAATCTTTCGTCCTCAATACCAGCGATAGACGCGATATGGGCGGCGATTTTGATACCCTTTTGCTCTAAAATCTGCCTCAGTACGGCTCCCGCGAACACGATCGGCGCGGTAAGACGTCCGCTGAAATGACCGCCGCCGCGGATATCGTTATGCCCGCCGTATTTTACAAACGCGGCATAGTCGCTGTGGGATGGGCGCGGAGTTTCAAGCAAGCCCGAATAATCCTTGCTTTTTGTATTCGTATTCTCTATAACGCAGGCTATCGGCGCTCCCGTCGTAACGCCGTTAAGAATTCCCGACTTAACCTCGGGGAAATCCTTCTCGAGCCTCGGGGTAGCGGTTTTATCCCTGCCCGGAGCGCGGCGCGCCATCTGCGCAAGCGCTTTATCCATATCGATTTTATACCCCGCGGGCACTCCCGCGAGTACCGCTCCGATAGCTTCGCCGTGGCTTTCGCCGAAAACGGTGAGCTTTATTTTTTCTCCGTAAAACGACATCAGCACACACCTCCGATATCCTTATATTTCTCAAAATAATCGGGAAAACTTTTATTTATACTTTCCCTGTCGGTAATCGTTACCTCTCCGCCGCAAATCAGCGCCGCTACGGACGCGGACATCACGATTCTATGGTCGTTAGCGCCGTTGACCTTACCGCCCTTAAGCGGGGCGCTTCCCGTTATTACAAGCCCGTCGGATTTCTCGACAACATTTCCGCCGAGCGACTTAAGCATATCGGCGGTAGTTTTTAGACGGTCGCTTTCCTTTATCCTCAGCCTTTCGGCTCCGTAAATCCTAGTTACGCCCTCGGCGGCAGTCGCCGCTACGGAGAGTATCGGAACTAAGTCAGGGATATTCCGAGCGTCGATTTCAATTCCTCTTAGCTTGGATTTCCTTACTTTTACGCTGTTTTCCGTCGCCTCAATATCAGCGCCGAAGCGTTTTAAAAGCTCGGCAATCTCTTTATCGCACTGAGTTGAGTTAAGAGTTACGCCCTCAACTTTGACGTCGCCCGAAAGCGCTCCCGCCGTCATAAAAAACGCCGCCTGTGACCAGTCGCCGTCGGTACGGTAATCGGTCGGGGTATATTTTTGGTTTCCTTTTACGAACCAGCCGTAATCGGTACGCTCGATTTTTATGCCGAACTTTTTAAGGCAGGCAATCGTCATATCGATATAACCGACACTCTCGAGCTTAGTAGTCAGCACAATCTCGCTGTCGCCGTCGAGCATAGGAAGCGCGAACAAAAGCCCCGTAATAAACTGGGAGCTTATATTACCCGCGACTTCAAATTTTCCCGCTTTAAGCTGTCCGCTTATCTTCAGCGGAAGCGTTCCCGAGGTTTCGCAGCTTACTCCCGCCTTTGGAAGCAAATCCGAAAAAATCCCTATCGGACGGCTCAATAGACTGCCGCTGCCCGTAAAGTCGGCGTTAATTCCGCCTGCCGCGGCAATCGGCACAAAAAACCTCAGCGTAGAACCGCTCTCTATACAATTGAGCTTAGCGCTCTTTTTACTGAAAATATTACTGCCGTCAACCCTGAGCGTATCGCCGTCAAGCGCGCATTTTGCGCCTAAAGCCCGCACGCAGTCTATCGTCGCCTTAATATCGTTAGACAGCGAAACAGGCGCTATCTCGCATACGCCGCCCGATAAGGCGGCGCATATAACCGCTCGGTGAACGTCGCTCTTCGACGGAGGGGCTTTTACTACTCCGTTAAGCCGCGACGGTTTAATAATAATATCTGACATCTTTTTCTCTTATTCTTATAAAACTCTCAAGCTCCTTAAGCTCGGTTTTCTTAATAAAGCTATCGCCGAGCTTTTTAAGCAGGACGAGGTTAACGCTGCCCGCGCCCGCCTTCTTATCACCTTCGCAGAACTTCGCGATTTTCCTTATGCTCGCGTCGTCGGATACAGGGAGCTTGTATTTTTTCAACAGGTTAATAAGCCGTTCGGAAACGCCCGTCTCGGTAATCCCATCCTGTTCGGAAGCCTTCGTTATCATTACCATTCCTATCGCAACCGCCTGACCGTGGGAAAGGCTGTCAAAGTTGTAAATCTTCTCGAGGCTGTGACCTATAGTATGTCCGAAATTCAGGAGCATACGCTCGCCCGCTTCTTTCTCGTCGCGTACGACTACATCGCGTTTTATGCTCACGCAACGCTCGATCACGTCCTCGATAATATCAGCCGCGTTTTTACTTTCAAGCGTCTCAAACAGCGCCTTATCCTTAATACAGCCGTACTTAATAACCTCAGCCATACCGTCGTTATAATAATACTCGGGCAGGGTATCGAGCGTATCGGGGTCGATTATAACAAGCCTCGGCTGGTGGAACGCTCCTACAAGATTTTTGCCCGAAGGTATATCAACGCCCGTTTTTCCTCCTACAGAGGAATCAACCTGCGCTAAAAGCGAGGTCGGAATCTGGACAAAGTCTATTCCGCGCATATACGTAGCTGCCGCGAATCCCGCCATATCTCCGCAGACTCCGCCGCCGAGCGCTACCACTATATCCTTTCGGGACATTTTAAAGTCCGCCATATGGTAATACATATTTGAAATCGTATTAAGGTTTTTACTCTTCTCTCCCGCCCCGTAGGTAAACAAACTCGTTATAAAGCCGCATTTCTCAAGCGAGGAAATAACATCCCCTACATAGAACTTTCCTACGTTAGTATCGGAAATAACCGTTACTCTCGACGCGGAGGTAACGTTCTTAATAAGCGGACCGACATTTTTAATTAGTCCGCGCTCAATCATAATATCATAGGGTTTATCGGTATTTACCCTTACCTTCCTCATTCTCCGAGTGCCTCCTTAGTTTGATGTGCTTTTTCAAGCAGTTGTTCAATCCGTTTTTTATCGTCAGCTTTTACCGCCGCGGTAATCGCAAGAATATTATCTCTCAGTGTCTCAAGCTCGGCGATAAGCGGTTCTCTGTTCTCGAGGAACAGCTCGCTCCAAAGCTCCGCGTTTATATTAGCCACCCTCGACACGTCCTTATATGAACCCGCGGAAAAGCCTTTATGCTTAATACAGCACGGACTCAGTACATACGCGCAGGCGAGTACGTGCGGCAGCTGGGACGTAAAGGCTATCATACGGTCGTGTTCCTCAGGGTCGGAAATCTTTATCATTCCGAATTTCATCTCCAGCGCTAAATCGGAAAGGAGCTTAACGCTCTCGTCGGACGATTCACAGGGAACAATAATATAGCTCGCCCCGTTAAAAAGCTCGGAGTCGGACGATTCGTAGCCGTTAGTTTCCTTGCCCGCCATAGGATGGCTTCCGACGAACTGAAAACCGTATTTTCTGCCGAGTTCAGTCAGCTTCGGGCAGATTTTCGACTTAATGCCCGCCGAGTCGGTAACAACGGCTCCCTTATTAATATACTTTCCGTTCTTTTCAATAAAACGCACCGCGGCTTCGGGATAAAGCGCGAGTATTATAGCATCCGCTTCGCTAAGGCTTTCTTCGTTTCCGATTTCGTCTATAGCTCCGTCGGAAAGCGCCTTTTCGAGTGTTGAGCGGGTGCGGTTGATCCCGATAACGTAATGGTCGGTATTCTTTTTTAACGACTTACAAAAGCTGCCGCCGATAATGCCCAATCCTACGACCGCTATTTTCATACAAATCACTCTTTTTTACAAAATTACAGGGATTATATTTTAGCACTTTAAAGTGCTGATGTCAAGATATGTACAGTATTCCAAGAATAATTTCCGTCACCCTGTTAGTCGAGAAATTACCGTCGATATATACGGACGCCGCTTTCTTATAAATCGGAGCGCGTTTTTCGAGAAGCTCCTTAATAACCTCGTTACGGTTTTCGACCTGAAGCAGCGGACGCCTTGTATCTCGCTTCAATCTTTCGCAGAGTATTTCGTACTTAACGTCTATATAAATTATCCTGCCCGATTTTTTAAGGATATCTATATTTCTTTGAAAGGTAAGCGTTCCGCCTCCCGCGGCGATAATGAGTCCCTCTTTTTCGGAAAGCTCCCTACACGCCTCGGTTTCCATCTCGCGGAATTTTTCCTCCCCGTATTTCTCGAAAATCTCCTTAACGGTTATTCCCGCTTTATCCTCGATATACCTGTCCAAATCGATAAACGGCATATCGGTTTTCGCGGAGAGCTTACGCCCGATCGTACTTTTTCCGCAGCCCATAAAACCGCAGAGTATTATATTTTTCATCGTTTTTTCAACTCCTCGCCCGCGAGAACACACAGATTTTCGATATCCTTTTTATCGAATTCGCTGCCGTTCCAATGATACTGAGCCGCGGCGGCCTGCCATACGAGCATAGACATTCCGCTCTCGGCATTACTTCCGTTTTTGCGCGCGGTTTTAATAAGCAGGGTATCGAGCGGATTATAAACGGCGTCATAAACATTCGCGCAGTTTTTAAGCTGAGCTTCGCTTACGGGCATCAAATCCGTATTCGGCGACATACCTACTGGAGTCGCGTTTACGAGCGTATCGATATCTCCCGTAAGCTCGTCTACAATACAAAACCCTACCTTCGGATTATCTATATTATCCTTTATCTCGGAAATCAGCTTCTTGACCTTTTCTATACTTTTCTCCCTTACCGCGAATTCAAGCTCTGCGCCCCTGAAAAGCGCCTCGTACGCCATAGTCCTCGCGACTCCGCCGCAGCCTAAAATAACTACGCGTCCGTCTAAGGGAATCCCCGCGTAATCCGCCGCCTTAATAAACCCGTCGGGGTCGGTAGTAAAGCCCTTTGACTTTCCGCCTGAATTCAATACGGTATTAACGCTTCCATACATACGCGCTTTATCGTCAAGAGCGTTAAGATAAGGAATAATCGCCTGTTTATGGGGAATTGTTATATTGTAGCCGTCGAGCTTTTTTAAGGTATTCCCGTACTCCGTCCCAAGGTTTTCGGGAGAAATATCCAAAACTCCGTACTCGGCGTCTATGCCCGCCAGCTCAAACAGCTTAGAATGGATAAACGGCGACATAGTATGGGCTATAGGATGCCCTATTACGGCGTATTTTTTCTTCATAACAACACCTCTGTAAAGTGCAATAGTAATAAAATTGTAAAATTTTTGAAATAATTATTGACAAAACATAAAAATACTAATAAGATAGTTTACATAACAACAAATATACGGTTGTTAAACCATTGTAACAAAAAAACACCGCATTGTCTATATCGGCGTTTTAAAAAAATTAGGAGGACTTAAAATGGTATTAGAAAAAGTAAAAGCTATCTTAGCTGAGCAGTTCGATGTTGAAGAGGATAAAATTACTGAGACAACTGACCTTCAGGACGATTTAGGTGCTGACTCTCTCGACGTTGTAGACCTTCTTATGTCTATCGAGGATGAGTTTGAGATCGAAGTTCCCGACGATGAAATTGAGAACATTAAAACAGTAGGCGCTCTCGTTAACTACATCGAAGCTAACTCATAATAAAAAATAATTTGCCTGCTCGCTGAGCAGGCTTTTATTTTTACTTGAGAATGTCCATTATCAGTTTTGTACGCTTGACGTAACCTGGCAAAAAATGTATAATAGGAATGTTATGAAAAAAGTGTTATACGGAGGAAAGTATGGCTAATAATAAAAAATTGGTCGAGGCTATCACGAGCCGCGACGAGGATTTCGCAAAATGGTATACCGATATCGTAAAAAAAGCCGAGCTTATTGACTACTCGAGCGTTAAGGGCTGTATGGTATTCCGCCCTTACGGCTACGCTATCTGGGAGAATATTCAGAAGGATATGGACAGGCGTTTTAAGGAAACAGGCGTCGAGAACGTATATATGCCGATGTTTATCCCCGAAAGCCTTCTCCAGAAGGAAAAGGACCACGTCGAGGGATTCGCTCCCGAATGCGCGTGGGTAACGATAGGCGGTCAGGAGAAACTGACGGAGCGTCTTTGCGTCCGTCCGACCTCGGAAACGTTATTCTGCGAGCATTATAAAAAGGTTATCGAAACCTACCGCGACCTTCCTAAGCTCTATAACCAGTGGTGTTCGGTAGTAAGATGGGAAAAAACCACAAGACCGTTCCTCAGAAACTCCGAGTTTTTATGGCAGGAAGGCCATACAATGCACGAAACCGCCGAGGAAGCTAAAGAGGAGACCCTTCGTATGCTCAAGGTTTACGAGGACTTCTACAGAGAAACTCTCGCTATCCCCGCAGTAGTC
>CAJOHT010000027.1 GCA_905234305.1 uncultured Ruminococcus sp.
GATGGCGTAATTTTTAACAACGGCGCTTTGCAATATACTCAACAGACGGTCAATATTGAGTCAGGTATCTCAAATAACGCGCAATTTGTTGTCACCAATACAACAGATTCGAGCGGTCATTATAATGTCGAAACTGGTCCGTCATATTACCTCGTAGGTTCTATGAACGGATGGAGCAATAATGACGCTTATAAGTTTTCGTTAAATACCGAAAATACGGATAACGTTGAGTATAAACTGTCGGGAGTTCAGCTTAGTGCAGGCGCTACGTTGAAAATCCACGATTCTAAAAACGCATGGTATCCCGACGGTATGAATAACGATTATGAGGTTGACGCGGCAGGTACTTATGATGTATACTTCCGCCCGAACGGCGACGGTAATGAAGATTGGCACAATGGATATTTTAAGCTCGTTAACGTTACTCCGTGTGCGGTAACATGGGAGGACGGCGACGGCAATACCCTGAAAACAGATACCGTTACCTACGGCGATACTCCCGAATATACGGGCGATACGCCGACTAAAGAGCCGACCGCTCAGTATACTTATACATTCTCAGGCTGGTCGCCCGAAGTTGCGGCGGTAACAGGCAACGTTACCTATACCGCGCAGTTTACCGAAAGCCTCAGAACCTTTACCGTAACGTGGAAAAACTACGACGGTACTGTGATTGAGACTGACGAGAATGTCGCGTACGGCTCAAAGCCCACTTACAACAGCGATACGCCTACAAGAGAAGCTGACGGAAACACAACCTACGCGTTCAGCGGATGGTCGCCCCAGATAAATGACGAAACTACGATTACCGAAGACGCTACTTATATCGCCAGATTCGGTACCAACACCCATACATATACTATTACGTGGAAAGACGGCGACGGCAATATCCTAAGGACCGAGCCGTGTATCGAAGGCGTAACTCCTCATTATACGGGCGATACTCCTACTAAAACCGCCGACGCTCAGTATACCTATACCTTTAACAATACTTGGAATCCGCCGCTTGTAGCCGCGGACAGAGATACGGAATACACCGCGCAGTTCGACACTACAGTAAATGAATACGACGTAACCTGGAAAAATCACGACGGAACTATATTAAAAACCGAGAAGGTTAAGTACGGCGAGACTCCCGCTTATACGGGCGAAACTCCGACTAAGCCCTCGACTTTCTTAAAGAAATATACATTCTCAGGCTGGTCGCCCGAGGTAGTGGATGTTACAGGCACAGCCGAGTACACAGCGCAGTTTACAGAAAATGATGTAGATAAATATAACATCACCGTCACCAACGCGATAGGCTGGGATAAGGTCAATGTATATTGCTGGTTAGGAGACGAGAATAATTCGTGGCCCGGTGTCGAGATGACTGCCGTCAGCGACGGCTTAACATATACGGCTGAGATCCCCGCAACCGCCGAGGGCGTTATCTTTAACGACGGCGCGGCTCAGAATACTCAGCAGACCGACAATATTACTACGGGTATTAAAGACGGCGCTCACTGGGTAGTTTATAATAATAAAAATAATATCAGCGTTAAAAATGCTCAGGATTACTATCTTGTCGGCAGTATGAACGAATGGACCGACAGCAGTGAGTACAAGTTAACTCCAATTAAAAATGAAAACGGATACGAGGAATATAAGCTCTCGGGCGTTGAGCTTGCTAAGAACGCTCAGCTTAAGATACATAGCGGCGATACGTGGTATCCCGACGGGTATGATAATAACTATGTAGTTTCCGCTGAAGGTACATATGATGTTTATTTCCGTCCGAACGGTGAAGGTAACGCGGACTGGTACGAGAGATATTTCTATCTCGTTAACGTTACTCCGTATAATGTTACCTGGGAAGACGGCGACGGCAATACCCTGAAAACAGATATCGTTTACCACGGAAATATGCCTGAGTACAGCGGCGAAACTCCTACAAAGTCGGCAACCGCGCAGTATACGTACGTGTTTAATGATAAGTGGTCGCCTGCTGTAACTGAGGCTACAGGCAACGTGACGTATAAGGCTCAGTTTGATTCTATCGTTAATAAATATAACATTAAGTTTGTTGACGAGGACGGAACGGAGTTGCAGAGCAGTGAAGTAGAGTACGGCACAACTCCCGCATATACAGGCGAAACTCCTGCAAAGGCGGCTGACGAACAGTATACATATACTTTCGCAGGCTGGACTCCCGAAGTTGAAGCAGTAAAAGGCGATGCAACATATACCGCAACATATGACGCTGAGGTTAAAGAAGACGCGGGAAAAATCAGCGTAGACGAGTATAAGCAAAACGGTACATATCCCAAGCAGGCGGGTAAAGTATTCGCGGGCTGGTACGAGGACGAGGATTTCAATACTCCGTTTAACGGAGATACGGGCGAAGCCTATGCGAGATTTGTGGATAAAGATATCTACACGGTCAAGTACCAATACAGTGAAAACACAACTCTTGATAGTGAAACGACTGATATAAGGTTTATAACGACAACAGATGATTTAAAATACAAGGCAGTCGGATTCTATCTTTACTATAACGGTCAGGAGTATAAATCCCCCCAAATCACTAATGTATATAAGAAGATAAAGGGAGGAGATAATGAATATACGCCGAAAACATTCAGCCAGGATTCAAATTGGTTCGTAACATTCTCGATATGGAATATACCGAAATGTGTGTTTGACGGAGAATTTACGGTTCAGGCTTATTGGATAACTCAGGACGATACCGAGGTAGTCGGTGAAAGCCGCCCGTTTAAGATTAGCGATGATTTAAACAAAACCAATGATAATACTTAAGAAAGGATGATAAAAATGAAAAAGGATTATAAAGAAACAGAGTTTGAGGTTGTAAACTACGAAACTGATGACGTGATTTGCGATTCTCTTACAGGAGGCGACACTCAAGCAACCGAGGGCGGAGTGAATTTTCCTTTCTCTACGGAACCTGGAAAACCGTAATAAAAAATACAGTAAACGGGCGGCTGAAAAAGCCGCCTTTTTACGTATATAATGTTCACTTAAAAATCAGCGAAAATCCTATTGATGTCGCTAAACTACGATAAAACTCAATATTTTTTACGTTGTTTGTGTAAAAAAGTCTTGACAAAGGCAACAACAATGTTATAATGATAGTGTATATGTATATACTGGTGATTTATTCATTAAAATCTAAGTTAAAGGAGGCGTTCGTCTTGAAAAGAGAATATACTTTCCCGACAATGAAAATTGAAATTCTTGAAAAAGCGGATGTTATTCTTGCGTTGAGCGGTCCTTCTTCTGACGAGCAACAAGGTTCTTCTCAGGCCTTAAAGATGGAAATAGATAATCGCTATATGGATATATCGTCTTTCCTTACCCGTATTTTATAATATAAAGTGTGTATTCTTCGGCTCCCTTTCGGGAGCTTTTTTGTTTCAGGCTTTTGTGCTTTTTGCATAAATACGGTGATTGATTTTTGGTGATAAATAATAATGAGAATATAGCGAAAATATGATATACTGAAAAAAACTCTTTACGGAGGGAAATTATGAGATTATTTAAATCGATAATTACGTTTATACTTGCGGCTTTTTTGGTTTTCTCAACCTGCGCTCTAAACGCCGCCGCGGATACCCGCGACCAGCTTTTTTTGGGAGAGGGAGAAACCTTTACGCTGCCGTTTGAGGCTCAGTCGGAGTATAATATCGGCGATCCTAGCGTTATAAGCGTCGACGGTAAAACCGTTACCGCGCTGAAAACAGGAAGAAGCACACTTAATTATACGGGAGTTGACGGCGAGGTATATCTTTACGCCATTATAGTAAATCAGGCTCCTTCTTCAATAAAGCTGAACTGCTCGAAAAAGACGCTTTATACAAATAAATCGTTTGATTTGCATTACGGTATTCCCGCGGGGACTTCGTCAGCCGTAACCTTTAAGAGCAGTAATAAAAAGGCGGTTTCCGTAAGCCCGAACGGTAAGGTTTTCGCTAAGAAAAAGGGAAGTTATACAGTTACCGCCTCAACCTATAACGGAAAAACGGCACAGTGCAGGGTAACAGTCAAACAGGCTGTTTCGAGGATAGATTTGTCCAGGCAGAGGATAGCGCTTTCGGTAAAAGGAAAGTATAAGCTAAAAGCCTTCGTCAACAGCAAAGCCGTATCGAAAAGCTATAAATGGAAAAGCTCTAATAAAAAAGTCGCTTCCGTTAAGGGCAAGGGCAAAAGCGCCGTGATTACCGCTAAAAAGAAGGGCAAAGCCGTAATAACAGTAAAAGCCTCGAGCGGAGTTAAACAGAGCTGTATCGTGAACGTTACGTCTACAAAAACCTCCGACAGTATGGCTAAGCAGATAAACTCCCAGCCTCTATATAAGGAAAAAACAGGCTTTAAGGCGCTCGATAAGCTCGTAAATAAAATCTTTAAAAAGATTTTTAAAAAGGGCTATTCTACCTACGATAAGGTAAAAGCGATTTATGATTACGAGATAAAGAAATTTGATTACGGACACTCGTTCCTTAACTCAAAACAGGCGTCAAAAGCCTATTCAAAGGACGACAGGATCTATAAGTCCGGGTACGATTCCTATATTGCGGGAAGGGCGTATACTACGCTTGTGACTAATATAGGAGTATGTACCGATTACGCCGCTGTATTTACTGTTATGACGCGCGCTTTAGGACTCGACACCTACAGCGTCGGCGGAACTACGACTAAAGCTGGCGGCGGCTGGACAGGCCACGACTGGAACAATATGATAATTAACGGAAAGTATATTGTTTTTGACGCTCAGGTTGAGGATAATATTTCCGAGTCTATGGGCGGCTCTATTAATTACTACCGCTTCGCTAAAAAGAAAAACGAGGTTAAGAATAATTATAAATACAGAGGCCGTGAAAACAGTATAAGAAGCTATAAGCATTTTAAGTCGGTCAACGACGAAAAATTCTCGATAAAGCTGGAGCTTAATTACGGCGGAAAAACAATGTCAAAACAGTACGTATGGAAGCTAAACGGCAACTTTGCGTACAATACTATAAACCTTGACCTCGGTTCCTATGAAGGGAAAGTAAAATACAAAATCAAGGTTTTAAACGGAGGGGGAAGCTATTACCTCAGCGGCGACGGCGATAACTACAGCGGATACTACAGTATCTCTACCTTTGAGGGTGAAACTGACGCGTATAGCTTATCGGTAATGGCGCTCGCGGACAGATATTCAGGACGGTCGTTCGGATTTAGTTAATATAGCAAATAATAAAAACCGCGGCACAGAAATGTGCCGTGTTTTTGCGTGGCGATACTCGCCTCCCTTGCTAAAGGTGGCGGAAAACAAAAAATATTTTTTTAAAAATTGCATAAAACTATGCAATTTCCCTCTTTTTTGTATATATAGGTGAAGGGGGAATTTATGATGGAAAAAGAATATTATCTCGCTATTCCTTATGATTTGCTTTCCGATAATGCGCTTAATCTGACCGAGAAAAGTGTTATTGCCGAGATTATGAGTTTGTATAGAATAAAAGGACAGTGCTACGCCTCTAACGCTTACTTCTCAAAACGTCTGGGTTTAAGCGAGAGAACCATATCCACCGTTTTGAACAGGTTAAAAGATAAAGGGTATTTAACGCTGTGTACAGAGAAGAATTACAAAAGGATTATAAATGTGATTGATGAAAAGATAAGAGGTTATTTCTTCTTTACAAGCAGCGATAAAAACGCAAAATCTTCTAAGGGGGTAGAAAAATCTTCCGACCAAAATGCAAAATCTTCCAGCCTGACTGCAAATTCTTCTACATATAATAATAATTATAATAATAATAAAAATAATATTTATAATTATAAAAAACACAAAAATTCTTTTTTTGATAATGAAGAATACATAAGACCGAAAACAAGCTACGACCTTGAGGAGCTTATGAGGATAAAATAATTTTAAAATGAATAAAAAACTAACTGTTTTTTTGATTATAATGTCAATAGTATTTACAGGCGATATATGTTAAAATATAAGGGTAGGTTTTGAAATTTAATATGAAAGGAAAAGATGTATGAAAAAGTATTTTAAAAAACCATTAGCGCTGGCGCTTGTTTTATTGCTTGCCGTATCGGCGGCAGTAAGCGCGTACGCGGTTGACAGTTCAAAAGTATCCGCAGGCTCAAGCAACAGCTACACCAATGCCTCCCAGCAGCTTGACGATAAGTACGGCTATGACGGCAAAGACCTCGGCGCTACATACACTAAAAACGCTACTACCTTTAAGGTTTGGGCGCCTACCGCGACTAAGGTAACGGTCAATCTCTATAAGACGGGCTCCGATAATGAGAGCGGAGCGGGTAAAATAAGCTCCGCCGACCTTAAATACGATTCCTCAAAGGGTATATGGTCGACGACTTTAAACGGCGATTATAAGAACAAGTTCTATACCTATACCGTATCCGCTAAGAACGTTACGGGCTCAAAGTCCACTACTAAGGAAACTCAGGATATCTATTCCGTAGCGACGGGTATTAACGGCGCGCGTTCCCAGATAGTTGACCTCGACTCTACCGACCCTACGGGCTGGGATAAGGATAAACACGTTGTACTCGAGAAGAATACCGACTCCTACGTTTGGGAGGTTCACGTTAAGGACTTTTCTTACGACAGCAAGTCGGGAGTATCCTCTAAGAACCGCGGAAAATATCTCGCGTTTACCGAGACGGGCACTACACTTAACAACGACGGAAAAACTCCGACCCTCGTGGATTACCTTAAGAAGCTCGGCGTTACTACCGTGCAGATCACCCCGTTCTATGATTTCAGCAAAAATTCAATAGACGAGGGCGGCTCAAACGACCAGTTCAACTGGGGATATGACCCCGTAAACTATAACGTTCCCGAGGGAGCTTATTCCTCAAATCCCCGCGACGGTAACGTAAGGATAAAGGAATGTAAGCAGATGATCCAGGCGCTCCATAATGCGGGTATGTCCGTAGTTATGGACGTGGTATATAACCATACCGCCTCTACCGACTCGTCCTTTGAGGCGTGCGTGCCTAATTATTACTATCGTATGAAGTCCGACGGCTCATATTCCGACGGCTCGGGCTGCGGGAACGAAACCGCTTCCGAGAGAAGAATGTACCGTAACTTTATGATACAGTCGTGTATGTACTGGGTCAACGAGTACCATATCGACGGCTTCCGATTTGACCTTATGGGCGTTCACGACGCCGAGACTATGAACCTCTTAAGAGCGGAGATGGATAAGGTCGACCCGCGCCTCACTATCTGGGGCGAAGGCTGGGAAGGCGGATCTACCAATTATCCCGAAAAAACCTGTACGGGCAAAAAGTTTATACCTGCCGACCGTCTTTATTCTCCCGATATCCACGAGAGAGTAGGTATCTTTAACGACGGCTTCCGCGACGCTATAAAGGGCAGAGTATTTGAAGACGTTAAAAGCAAGGGCTGGGTTCAGGGCGACAAGAGCTTTGCTCCCGATATTTACGAGGGAGCTGCAGGAAATACCCTGGGCGAGCATAAGCCGGCTAACTATCAGTGGACCTCCAGCCAGCCGTCTCAATGCGTTACTTACGCTTCCTGCCACGATAACCAGACTATGTGGGACAGATTGGCGGCTTCTCAGAATATTACGAATTACCGCCAGCGAAACGATACGTTAGTTAAACAGAATAAGCTCGCGGGCGGACTTCTCCAGATGGCTCAGGGCATAACCTTTACTCTCGCGGGAGAGGAAATGGGACGCTCTAAGGATAACGACGAAAACAGCTACAAGAGTTCCGTTACCCTTAATATGATTGACTGGGGCAACGCTAAAACTAACGCCGATATTGTCGATTACTATAAGGGTATGAGAGAGATAAGAGAAAAATTCTCTCCGCTTCGCGACGATACAAAGTCCTCGCTTTCGGGCTATAAATGCTATTCGGGAACTTCGGCTTCCGATATATACGCCGCCGTATGGCATAACGGGAAGAGCGGAGAGTGGAAAAAGCTCGCCGTAATAGCTAATAATTCAAGCTCTAAGAAGGATTATACGCTCGACGGCTCCGAGGGCGGCAGCTGGGTTATCCTCGCTAACGCAAACGGCGCGGGTATAAAGAAGCTCGGCGAGGTTTCGAACGGTAAATTCAGCGTAGACGGCTATTCGATGGTAGTAGCTGTGGATAAGGAAAGTTTCGACGCTCCTCCCGCTACCGAGCCGACTACAGAGGCTCCTACAACCGTTCCCGCAACCGAAGCCGCTACTGTTACAAATGCTCCTACTGAAACTACAGCTCCCGCTACCGAAGCGCAGCCTCAGTTTAAGCTCGGCGACGTTAACCGCGACGGTACCCTCAGCATTAAGGACGCTACCCTTATCCAGAAGTCCCTCGCGCTGCTTGCAACGCTTGATGATGAACAGACGAAGCTCGCCGATGTTAACGGCGACAAAGGCGTCAGCATTAAAGACGCGACTAAGATACAGCGTATATTAGCGGGGTTGGAATAAAATGTTTAAAAGACCGCTTCGGCGGTCTTTTAAAAGTTGATAGTTGATAGTTGATAGTTGATAGTTGATAGTTGATAGTTGATAGTTGATAGTTGATAGTTGATAGTTGATATTATGATGAAAAGAATAATAGCTCTGACGCTCTTTTTACTGATTTTAACTGGTACGGTTATTACGTTTGAGGCGTCAGCCGACGCGGTTGATGTACCGAGAATTACTTTTACTACGGAAAACGGAAAAGGTACGTCGCTGCAAAAAGCGGACGGATATGTAAAAGCGTCGGTTAAAATCGAGGACGTTGACGGGACAACCGTTTCCGACAGCGTAAATATGAAAGTCCGCGGCAACAGCACCGCGTTTGAGAGTATCGCGAAAAAATCCTATAACTTTAAATTCGGCAAAAAGACTAATGTGCTGAAAATGGGCAGCGG
>CAJOHT010000028.1:0-16662 GCA_905234305.1 uncultured Ruminococcus sp.
TAAGCCATACAGTAATACCTTTCTGCCCTGCTTTATGTCCGCTTAAAGTTAAAAGCAATATTCTTCCATCATTAAAAGGACTAAGAGTTAACGGTAAGGTAAGTTTATATGATTTCGATAAACATATAGATACGGAATACGGTGAGATTCAGTTTAACGATAACTCATTATCAGGAATATGCGTATTCAATCTCAGCGCTAAGAGTTATTTTATTAATAAACCTGTAATTAAAATATCTTTACTGCCTGATACGGATACACCCGCTCTTATTGAAAAAGCAAAAAAAAGATATACAGACAGATGCTGCGAGGATTTATTTACAGGTATTTTTCAAAAGAAGCTCAGTCTTGCTTTATTAAAAGAAGCTGGAATTAAACCATCATATAAAATAAACACTCTTACAAAGAATGATACAATCAAAATAATAAACCTTTTATCCGAATGGTCATTTGAAGTTACAGGTACAGAATCCTTTAACAAAGCTCAGGTTGCATTAGGAGGTGTTTCGGGAGATGAGATAAATCCCGAAACTATGGAGAGTAAACTCATTAAAAATCTCTACATTTGCGGTGAAGCCGTTGACATAATCGGTAAATGCGGAGGCTACAACCTCTATTTTGCGTTTACCAGCGGAAAAATTGTCGGAGAAAATATATGATAAGGATAAATAATATAAGGCTTGAGCTTGATTATAACGACACAATAATTAAGAAAAAAGCAGCTAAAGAACTTAGAATATCGGAAAAAGCGATTGAAAAAGTAACATTATTCAGACGTTCGATCGACGCGCGTAAAAAAAATGACGTACATTTTCTGGCGGCTTTGGATGTATATCTTAATATTAATGAAAAAAATGCTGTTTCTAAAGCTAAATCCAAAAGAATAAGTTTAGCAGAACCGTATGAATATAAACTGCCTTCAATTAAAAAACTAAATAATCGCCCTGTTATAGTAGGCTTCGGACCAGCAGGGATGTTCGCGGGATTGATACTCGCCGAAGCGGGAGCTAACCCTATAATTATTGAACAAGGTGCTGACTGCGGCAAAAGAGTAAAAGATATCGACAATTTCATTCTAACGGGAAAGCTGAACACTACTTCAAATATTCAATTCGGCGAAGGCGGAGCGGGTACCTTTTCAGACGGTAAGCTCAATACAGGCACTAAGGATCCAAGAGCAAGAAAGGTTTTAAATGAATTCGTAAATCACGGCGCTCCAGAAGAGATTTTATATAACGCAAAACCTCATATAGGAACGGATAATTTACGATATGTTATAAAAAATATAAGAAAACATATCATTAATCTCGGCGGTGAAGTTCATTTTAATTCCAAATGTATCTCTTATAAACAAAAGAATAATAAAATAACTGCCGCAGTCATAAAAGAAAACGGCAGTGAAAAGATTATAGAAACCGATAATATTATACTCGCTATAGGCCACAGCTCACGCGATACATTAAAAATGCTTTACGAGAGCGATATTATTATGGAGCAGAAGCCGTTTTCTGTTGGAGCGAGAATCGAGCATTTACGTGAAGAAATCGATAAAACGCAATACGGCGCTTTCGCAGGTAACGAAAGACTGGGCTCTGCCCCGTACAAGTTAAATGTTCATACTAAAAACGGCAGAGGAGCTTATACATTTTGTATGTGTCCCGGAGGCGAGGTTGTCCCCGCCGCAAGTGAAAATGAAATGGTTTGTACTAACGGTATGAGCAGATTCGACAGAGATAATACTAATTCCAACTCCGCGCTCTTAGTTTCAGTTACTCCCGAAGATTTTGGAAGCGAGAATCCCTTAGCGGGAATCGAATACCAGCGAAGAATTGAAAAATCCGCCTATAAATACGGCGGAGGAGATTATAAAGCACCTGTTCAAAGGATTGGAGATTTTTTAACGAAAAGAAACACTACCGCTTTAGGCGATGTAATCCCAAGCTACAAACGCGGATATGAATTCTCTGAGATGGATAATTTTCTTCCCGATTACGTTACTGAAAGTATGAGAGAAGCTATTATTACGATGAATAAATATCTTAACGGATTTTCTCATCCTGACGCTGTTTTAACAGGCGCCGAAACACGCAGCTCCTCCCCTGTTCGTATTTTAAGAAATAAGGATACACTAGAATCGGTATCTGTAGAAGGAATGTATCCCTGCGGAGAAGGCGCAGGTTATGCGGGCGGAATAGTTTCCGCGGCTGTAGACGGTATTAAATGTGCGGAAAAGATACTGACGTAAAAAGAAGCTCCAAAAAAAGGAGCTTCTTTTAATGCGACTAAATCTATAAGCCGGGTTCTGTCGTGAACAGTCATCTATCTTGGCAAGCCGTTGCCGACTTGCTCAACGCCACCTCCACGGGAATGCCGAGCAGACAATACTTCCCTCCACGGTGTTGCTCCAAACAGGGTTTACACGCCAGGTATGTCTCCATACCAGCGGTGGGCTCTTACCCCACCTTTCCATCCTTACCCGAATAAACGGGCGGAGGTCGCCCTCGGCGGCCGTTAGCCGTTGTTATCGCTCTATGGAGCCCGGACTTTCCTCGGAAAAATACTTTTCAGAATAGTTCCGCGACTGTTCAATTTACTCGCATAAACATTTTAATTCATTTTAATTTAAAAGTCAAATTCAATTAACACTTGAACTTATTCTAAAAAGAATGTATAATATAAAACGGTAATTTTAAAATATGGAGTAAGAAAATGGATATCAGACAGGAAAGTTTAAAAAAACATTATGAATGGAACGGTAAAATCGAGGTTATCTCCCGCGTTCCGATTAATACGAGCGAGGAGCTTGCCGTAGCTTACACCCCTGGTGTAGCGGAGCCGTGCCGTGAAATCAATAAGAATTATGATAAGAGTTTTGAGCTTACTAGAAGAAATAACCTTGTAGCAGTTATAACCGACGGTACAGCGGTACTCGGTTTAGGCGATATAGGTCCCGAAGCAGGTATGCCCGTTATGGAAGGTAAATGCTCGTTGTTTAAAGAATTTGCCGATGTCGACGCGTTCCCTATCTGCGTCAGGAGCAAGGATGTTGACGAAATTGCGCGTACGATTTATCTTATAAGCGGGAGCTTCGGCGGAATCAATCTTGAGGATATTTCAGCCCCGAGATGCTTTGAAATCGAGAGAAAGCTCAAGGAAGTATGTGATATTCCCGTATTTCACGATGACCAGCACGGTACTGCCGTTATAGTTGCCGCGGCGCTAATGAACGCTCTCAAGGTTGTCGGTAAAAAAATCGAGGATGTTAAGGTAGTAATAAGCGGAGCGGGCTCCGCCGGAATCGCTATCGCGAAACATATAATGAATATCGGCGTTAAGAACCTTACGCTTGTAAACAGTAAGGGTATTGTCTGTGAGGGTGATGAAAAACTTAACTCTGAGCAGGCTTATATGGCAACAATTACCAACCGCGAACATAAAAAAGGCGCTTTAGCCGACGCTATGAAGGGTGCCGACGTATTTTTAGGAGTATCGGCTCCGAATATTGTCAGCGAAGAAATGGTTAAATCTATGGCTGAAAAACCCGTAGTTTTCGCTATGGCTAATCCTACTCCCGAAATTATGCCTGATTTAGCTAAAAAAGCTGGAGCCGCTGTTGTAGGAACAGGACGCTCGGATTTCCCTAATCAGATAAATAACGTACTCTGCTTCCCTGGAATGTTCAGAGGAGCGCTTGATTGCCGAGCTACCGAGATTAATGAAGAAATGAAAGTAGCGGCATCCTACGCGATAGCAGAGCTTATTGACGACGAAAAACTCTCGGCTGATTATATCATTCCCGAAGCGGTTGATAAGCGTGTAGGCGAAGCTGTAGCGAAAGCGGTAATAAAAGCCGCCCGAAATACAGGAGTAGCCAGAATATAATAATACTGCGGATATAGTTTAGTGGTAAAACATCAGCTTCCCAAGCTGAGGTTGGGGGTTCGATTCCCCTTATCCGCTCCATAAATAATAGGCACCCATCAAGGGTGCCTATTATTTATTAAACAAGAAAAGAGCTGATAAGGGGAATCGAACAGGCTGTGCCAAGGATTAAGCGCAAGCGAAATCCGAAGGTAAAAACAGTCCTGCGGACTGTTTTTAAGCCGCCGCGTTGATGAACATCTTAGCTTCGCTACTCGTCCCAAGTTTCGAGATTAAAGTTCTTTAATTTATGAACTAAACTTATCCGCTCCAAATTAAAAGGGCCCAAAATGAGCCCTTTTTAATTTGGTTAGCAGATTCGGGAATCGAACAGCCCGTTAAGAAAACGCTCCGAGGGAGCGTTTTTAGGGCGCCGCGCTGATGAAACTTTTCTCACATACGTGAACCCTACAGGTGAGATGATGTTATTTCATTAATCCTAAAGCCCCTTATCCGCTCCAAAAAAGAAGATTCAGGAATCAAACAGCCACAAGCAAAAAGCCTCAGCCAATTTTGACTGAGGTTAATACTATTTATCATTAAAAATCTCATTCGCCGCGAGCATAACGCCGAGTTTGCCCGCGTGGAAATTCAGGCTTCCCTGCATCCAAACTGCATAGGGTTCCCTGAGCGGAGCGTCAGCTGAAAGCTCGATTGACGAACCGAGAGTAAAGGCTCCAGCCGCCATAATAACCTTATCCTCGTACCCCGGCATATCGTCTGCATACGGGGTGACAAAGCTGTCGACCGCCGAGGCGTGCTGAATACCAACGCAAAATTTCTCGAGCGCTTCGGGAGTACCAAGCTCAATTACCTGGATTATATCTCCCCTGTCTTCGTAATATTCGGGACTGACCTTATAGCCAAGAACCTTAAATAACGCAGAAGCGAATACAGCGGTTTTAAGTGCTTCACCACTAGCGTGAGGAGCGTGATATGCGCCTAAAAAAAGCTCTCGGGTAACGTTTAGCGTAGCGCCGAGTTCTTTACCTGTACCGGGAGTAGTTAAACGATAGGAACACATCTCCACTAAATCACTACACCCAGCGATATACCCGCCTGTCGGCGCTATCCCACCGCCGGGGTTCTTGATTAACGAACCGGCCATCAAATCTACGCCGACAGATAAAGGCTGTTTTTTTTCTATAAACTCGCCGTAGCAGTTATCGAGCATTATTATAACGTCCTTATTAACCGTTCTGACGGCTTTTACAACGCTTTCGATATCGTCACAGGTCAAAGAAGGTCTGAGGCTGTAGCCGCGCGAGCGCTGGATATAGACCATTTTATATGTATCGTCAAGAGTGTTTTTTATTGCTTCTAAATCAACCGTACCGTCGGACTTAAGAGCTATTTCCTCATATTTTATACCGAAATCGATAAGAGAACCCGAATAGTCCCCTTCTATTCCAATAGCGCTTCTGAGCGTATCGTAAGGAGTTCCCGTAACGCTGAGCATTTTATCGCCTGGTCTTAATACGCCGAATAAAGCTACAGTTAACGCGTGGGTACCGCTTACGAAATTATACCGAACAAGAGCTTCCTCCGCGTCAAATACATAGGCGTACACTTCGTCAAGAGTATCACGTCCCCTGTCGCCGTAGCCGTAACCTGTAGAACCAGCGAAGTGGCTTTCGCTGACTTTAGCCTTCTGGAAGGCTTTAATCATTTTTTGCTGATTATATTCCTGGATATCGTCTATTTCATTTAACTTATCCGAGCATAATTCCATAGCCTTTTTTGAGGCATTTAAAATTTCCTCGGAAATATTAAAAATATTATTCATTTACTTCATCCTTTATGAGTATTCCGCCCAGGTTCCGTATTCGATAAAACCTAACTTGCTGTAAAACTCAATGTTTTCATCGGGAGCGCGGTGTAAAAAAACATTCTTTCCCTCTTTTACAAGAACATTATTTATGTACTTAATAAGAAACGCTCCGTGTCCTAAACGGCGGTAATCGGGATCGGTAGCCAGCGCGCCAAGTACCGCGCCGTCGTCGGTTACGGCTAATGTCATAATACAGGAAATTAAACGGTCATCGCCTATACCGTAAATCCTCAAAGTATTTTTGCTGATTTTATGAGCTACGTCAAGCGCAAAGCTCTCGTATGACGGAACTCTAAAATTCTCGGAACGGTACTTGATTATAAGATTGTATACATCCTTTATATGAGGGTTAAAAACCTTATGGCCACGCTCATTCTCCATAATATCATCGCTTATAAATATCGGTCCCGATACGCGTTTCATATTACAGTCAAGCTCATATTTGCCGTCGCAGATTATATTCTCAGCACCCGATACTCTTATAAAAGCGCTGATTTCCTCCATATCGGAATTATCAGTCAATCTTAATACAAAAGAGGTTTCAAGCCTTGCGATAAGCGCTACGGGTTTTTTATTAATAATCTGAACCCAGTAATCGACAAAAGCTAAAGAATAGTCATATGTATTGTAGAGAGCCTTTATCCTGCATCCGAAGGGATTCTTTTTTGATAACGCGTCTATATATTCATCTATAATAAAGTCATTATCCGCTATCTTTATCATTTTATCCTCAGTCTAAATTATTAACAATATCCTTAAAATGGTTGCCACGCTGCATAAAATTTTTATACAGTCCAAAGCTCGCGCTTGCGGGTGAAAGTGATACAATATCCCCTTCCTTAGCGTTTTCACGCGCAGCTTTTACGGCTTCCTCCATATTGTTAACATTAATAATAACGGGATTACCCTCGCTGTACTGAGGGCTGTTCTTAACAGCCTCCTCTATTTTTGGAGCTGTATCGCCCATAAGGATAAGAGTTTTAACTTTATCGCATATCACGGGTCCTAAGGGTTCGTACGGAATATGCTTATCGTACCCGCCCGCAATGATTATGATTTTTTCATCATACAGAGAAAGCGTACCTATCGCGGTTCTTGTAGGACTTGAAGCGATTGAGTCGTTATAATATTTTACCCCGTCAACCTCACGGACAAATTCAGCTCTATGCTCAACGCCGCCAAAATTTTCAGCAACCTTAACTATATTCTCTACGCTGACAATACCCCATACCGCGCTTATAGCGGCAAGGTAATTCTCGACGTTATGCATACCAGGGATCTTTATATCTTTAATATCGATTACCTCGGTTGATTTTCCGTAGTCGTTATATATTATTTTATCATTTTCGAGATAAGCGCCGTTTTCAACTTTGTTCTTACGCGAGAATTTCGCGAGCATGCCCCGTACAGAAGAAGAGAAATCATCGGCAATTTTATTATCCAAATTCAATACAGCTTTAGAGAAAGCGTTCTGGTGCAGAATGATATTCTTTTTAGAATCAACATACTCGTCCATATCCTTATGTATATCGAGATGGTTAGGAGCAAGGTTAGTAACAACCGCGATTTCGGGACTTTTACGCATAGAGATAAGCTGGAAGCTCGAAAGCTCGACAACCGCGTAATCATCATCGTTTATTTGTTCAATAAAGGGAAGCAGCGGCGTGCCGATATTTCCGCCAAGATGCACGGTTTTACCCTCGGCTTTAAGGAACTCGGAAATAACGGTCGTAGTGGTAGTTTTTCCGTCTGAGCCTGTTACGGCAATTATTTTACACGGGCATAAATCGAAAAACACTTCCATCTCGGAGGTAACAATAACTCCTTTTTTCTTAAGAGCCTCAAGCTCAGGCAGATAGAACGGTGTACCAGGACTTCTGAAGAGAATATCAGTATCAATCCTTTTAAGATAATCGCTACCGAGTATAAGCTCAGCTCCCGCTTTTTCCGCACGTACGGCATTTTCGCCGAGAGCTTCATAAGTCTGCCTGTCGCAGGCTGATACAACGGCGCCTTTTTCAGCGAATAACTCTATAAGAGGAAGGTTACTTGTACCTATTCCCACAAAACAAACTCTTTTTCCTTTAATGCTTTCAAAAAACTTTTCTGTCTTATTCATTGCGCTTCTCCTCGATAAATGTATTTCCAATATTTTATTATACTTAAAACAGAATAAAATATCAACCTTTTCTTAAGTTAAAAAATGTGTTATTATAAAAACGGTGATAATATGATTTCTGACTTTATTAATATTGATAAAAAATCGAATACACCCTTATATCTGCAAATCTATAACGAAATAAAAACAACTATAGAAAACGGTAATTTAAAGGAAGATGAAAAAATCCCATCGATAAGAAAACTTTGCGCGGATTTAAACGTTTCAAAAACTACTGTCGAAAGCGCTTACGGTATGTTATGCTCCGATGGGTATATTATCAATAAACCGCAAAAGGGTTATTATATCGAGAAAGGTCTTTATATTAATAAGAACTCAGATAAAATCTCCGATAATAAACAAGTTCATACTATATATAAATACGATTTTTCAGGTAAAGGAATCGACAAAAACTGCACCAATATTAAAGAATGGAGAAAATATGTAAAAGATATACTAAATAAGGAATACCTTTTAAATACCTACAGTGAAAATCAGGGTGAAAAGGAATTAAGAGACGCGCTTTCAAAATACGCTTTTTCAACTCGAGGAGCATCAATAAGCGCGGATAACATTATTATCGGCTCAGGTTCCCAGACTCTTATATACATACTCTGCGGAATGCTGGGGTTAAATAAAACGGTAGCAATTGAAAAAAATTCATTTCCTCAGGCTGAGCAGGTTTTCAGGGATTTTAAATATAACGTAATGTATGTTGAAAGCGATAATAAAGGTATTTCACTTAATTCGCTAGAAAAAATCAAGCCAGATGTTTTAATAATCAATCCTAATTTTATCAGTACGAACGGTTCAACTGTTCCGATTTCACGAAGAATTGAACTTATAAAATGGGCTGACAACAATAATTGCTATATAATCGAGGATGATTATAACGGCGAGATGAGATACAAAACCCACTCAAAAGCCTGTATTCAAAGTCTCAGCCGAGAAAGAGTGATATATATAGGCTCATTCTCAAAAATACTTCTTCCGTCCGTCAGGATAAGTTATATGGCGCTTCCCGAAAAACTAATTGAGCAGTATAATACAATACGTGAAAATTACAATCAGACAACATCTAAAATAGAGCAGCTCGCATTAGCGGAATATATCAGAGACGGAAGCCTCGAGAAGTATTTAAGAAAATCAAGAAGATATTATTTAAATAAATATGAAAATATTAAATTACTGATAAAAAAATACTTCAATAACTATATATTTAATGAAACGGCTATGTATTTTGAAATACCGTTTAACAAGGATATGATATCCATATGTAAAAAAGCCTCTATCAAGCCGATGAGAACTTCAACCGAGAATAAGATAAAATTGAATTTTTCTCAAATAGAGGAAGAACTTTTACCGTCAGCGATTGAAACATTATATAACATCTCAAAATAAAACGGCAGTGGATTTTGTCCACTGCCTTTGTTTTATTGATTATTAATTTTCTCTCCCGAGGAGATAGTCTACCGATACCTCTAAAATATCAGCCAGAGCTACAAGCTCTACGTCGGTAACAAATCTTATTTGTCCTTCTAACTTCGATAATCCCGAAGCATTCATATCAACACCGTTTACCTGAAGTTGAGCCAGAAGCTCTTTCTGCTTCATTCCCTTCTTCTTCCTGACGGTTTCAACACGGTGTCCGACTAAATTTCGATCACCTAATTCCTGCTTTCTTAATCTCATTTTCTATCTCCCTATATTTTTAATTCATTAAAATAATTCTTTAAAAACAATGTGAACTTATTATAATACGAAAATAGAAAAAAAACAAGTGCTTTTTGTAAATTAATTTAAAAATATGAAATTTTTTGTTATTCTTTATTACAAACGAGTTTATATTAGGTTAATATTTGTAACATTTTTTCTAAAAAGCAGGGATTTATAACCATTCATCGGCAAAACAACCGTTCTCAAGATCTTTTAACATCTGAACACGGCGGATATGACGCTCCTCATCGGCTGAAAAAGGCGTGTTTATAAAGATGTCAGCATATTTCACAGCATCCTCTGCGCTTGTAACACGGCCTCCCATGCATAATACGTTAGCATTATTATGCCTTCTTGTCATTTCCGCGCCGAATTCATTACTTACAACAGCGGCTCTTATCCCCTTTACCTTATTCGCGGCGATAGAAATACCTATTCCCGTTCCGCAACATAAAATACCGCTCTCAAATTCGCCGTCGGCTACCGCTTTAGCAACCTTGTAGGCGTATATAGGATAATCTACAGCGTCTTCGGTATAGCATCCAAAGTCCTTATATTCAATATTATTCTTCTTTAAATACTCGATTATTGCGGTTTTAAGGTTGATTCCGCCGTGGTCACATCCCAATGCTATCATTTTTTACTCTCCATTCTCTTTTTTAGTTCCCTTTGAGCCTGAGGTAATCGTAAATATGTCGGCATAAGCTCCTCAGCGCTTATCATATCCTTTTCAAAAGCTGAAAAAGCTACTCCAACCGCGTTTTGGTAACGAATATTCTCAGACGATAAAATTATATTATCGTTATTTTCTTTAAAAGAATTATAGCACAATTCCGCTCCGTCTCCGACAAGCACAATTCTATTGTTATAGTTTCTCAGTTCAGAGTCAAGCTCATCTATAGACAGCGCCCTGTCATCACAAAGACGTTTAACTGTCCCCGAGTTTATCTCAAACAAAGCGTTATAAACCTGATTGCAGCGAGCGTCCATCACAGCGGCGACAATACAATCCTCATCTAATAAATTATACGCCATAGCTTCTAAGGTCGAAACAGAGATACATGGCTTATTAAGAGGCATAGCAATTCCTTTTATAGCGGAAACTCCGATTCTTACCCCAGTAAATGAACCCGGTCCCGCCGATACGGCAAACGCGTCAATTGAGCTTAAATCTGTTGAGGTATTCTTTAATACAGCGTCAATCATTGGTACCAGCGTCTGGCTATGGGTTAAGGCTGTGTTGATAAAGAAACTCCCCAGCACTCTGTAATCCTCAACAACAGCGGCAGAGCATGCCTTAGCGGATGAATCAACAGCTAGAATTTTCAATTATATTCCCTCGATTTTAATTAATCTTTCGTTTTCATTATCATTTTTATCGATATATACCTTAATAACCTCGCTTGGAAGCGCGCCCTCGATATTTTCGCTCCACTCAATTATAATAACTCCGTTGTTAATATAATCAAAAAAGCCTATAGACTCAAGGTCATTCCAATCCTCGATCCTATACATATCGAAATGATAAATCGGATATTGTCCCGAATACTCGTTAACTATCGCGAATGTCGGGCTTGAAACGCCGTCTTCTACACCAAGTCCTCTTGCAAGTCCTCTTGTAAAACAAGTTTTGCCCGCGCCTAAATCGCCGTACATTGCGATAATTTCAATTCTTCAGCAAATCGCTCGGTTTCTTCTACCGAATGTGATAAAAAATCATCCATTAAAACAGTCCTACAACTTTATCGTTAATTATATCTACTTTCTCTGCGGCAGGCTGCTTAGGTAGTCCAGGCATAGTCATAATATCGCCTGTATAAACTACAACAAAACCTGCTCCGTTAGATAAGGAAAGATTCCTTACTGTAATCGTGAAATCCTTCGGGGCTCCGAGAAGCGCGGGATTATCTGACAGAGAATACTGGGTTTTAGCTATACAAACAGGAAGTTTGTCAGCGCCGAGAGCTTTTACCTCTTTAAGAGCCTTTAACGCCTGGGATGTATAAGCAACATCACCAGCGCCGTAAATCTTTTCGGCAATCGCCTTGATTTTTTCCTCAACAGTTAAATCAAGAGAATAAATCGGCTTAAAGTCGGAAGGCTTTTCAACAGCTTCAACTACCTTTAAAGCAAGTTCTTTTCCGCCGTCTCCGCCGTTCGCGAAAACATCGGATAATGCAAAATCCGCACCCTTTTCCTTACAATACTGCTCGATATACTCAAGCTCTTCTTTTGAATCGGTAAGAAAACGGTTTATGGCTACTACTACGGGTACTCCATATTTTCTCATATTCTCAATATGAACGCCGAGGTTTACTATACCCTTTTTAAGAGCTTCAAGATTAACCTCACCGCATTCGGCTTTATTAATACCCGCGTTATACTTTAGCGCGCGCGCTGTAGCTACGAGAACAATAGCGTTAGGCTTAAGTCCAGCGAAACGGCACTTAATATCAAGGAATTTTTCAGCACCGAGATCAGAACCGAAGCCTGCCTCGGTAATGCAGTAATCGGCGAGCTTAAGCGCAAGCTTAGTAGCTCTTACCGAGTTGCAGCCGTGAGCGATATTAGCGAAAGGACCGCCGTGCATAACTGCTGGAGTACCCTCTAAGGTCTGGACGAGATTAGGCTTAATCGCGTCTTTTAACAGCACGGTCATCGCTCCGTCGGCTTTTAAATCACGGGCATAAACAGGTTCACCACCGTAATTATAGGCGACTAAGATATCGCCTAGACGCTTTTTCAGGTCGTCGATATCGGCAGCCAAACAGAGAATAGCCATTACCTCGGAAGCAACCGTAATGATAAAATGGTCCTCTCTAGGAACACCGTTTACTTTTCCGCCTAAACCCACAATAACATTCCTGAGCGCTCGGTCGTTCATATCAAGACAACGCTTTATAAGAATACGTCTGGGGTCTATACCAAGAGCATTACCCTGCTGGATATGGTTATCGAGCATTGCGCAGCAAAGGTTATTCGCGGCTGTAATAGCGTGCATATCACCAGTAAAATGAAGATTAATATCTTCCATAGGAAGGACCTGAGCGTATCCGCCGCCCGCAGCGCCGCCTTTAATTCCGAATACAGGTCCTAAGGAAGGCTCTCTTAAGGCAATTATCGCGTTTTTACCGATTTTAGCCATTGCCTGTCCCAGACCCGCTGTCGTGGTAGTTTTTCCCTCTCCCGCGGGAGTCGGGTTAATAGCGGTAACAAGAATGAGCTTTCCGTCGGGTTTATCCTTAAGTCTTTCCATAAGGTCGTCGGATAATTTAGCCTTATAATGGCCGTAAGGCTCAAGCTCATTTTCTTTAATATTCAGTTTTTCAGCAATTTCTTTTACAGGCAAAAGCTCCGCCTGCTGAGCGATTTCAATATCACTTAACATATTGAAATACACCTCCATTATACATTAGTAGTGATATTCTACCATAAATAAAGATATAATATATTCTAATTTGAAAATATACTTGATATTAGGGAGATTATTTTATATAATAACATAGTAAATATTAAGAAAGGCGGTGCTTATTTGGAGAAATTTTTTGAAAATTTCAAAAACTATTTCGGTAAAACAGACCTTGTTCTCTGGATTTTTACTGCCCTGGCTACGATATACAGCCTGCTGCTTATCAGTGATATGCAGAGAGCAGGTAATTACAACTATCTTCTGACACAGTCGATAGCGATTACAATCGGATTTATCTTCGCGGTGATTATATCTCTAGTTAATTATAATTTTATCGTTAAACTTTGGTGGCTTTTCGCGATTGCGGGAATAGTTCTTTCGGCACTTGTATTTGTTTTCGGAATTACGGTATCAGGTACTGACGATACCGCGTGGATCCACCTCCCCGGCGGTATAACAATACAGCCCTCGGAATTTATGAAAGTCTGCTTTATTATTACTTTTACAAAACATTTATGTTTTCTAAAAGATATCGATAAAATCAAATCGCTGTTTGGAGTTATAACACTCATTATTCACGTGGGGATTCCGATTATTCTGATTCATTTGCAGGGCGACGACGGTACAGTTCTAATTTTCCTTATTATGGCTATAGTTATGGCTTTTCTCGCGGGAGTTCAGGCGAGATACTTCGCGATACTAGGCGGTATTATAGCAGTAGGATTGCCCGTGCTTTGGAGCTTTTTCCTTAACAATGAACATAGAAACAGAATTCTCGCGCTTTTTGACCTCGACGGAAACGCTCTTACAAACTACGGATGGCAGCAATACCAAGGCAAAGTTTCAATAGCGTCGGGACAAGCGTTCGGAGCGGGACTTTATAACGGCAGACGAGTAGAATTCGGAATAGTTCCCGAACAGGAAAACGATTTTATTTTCACTGTCGCGGGCGAAGAATTCGGTTTTATCGGATGTCTGTATTATCATAAGGGTAATAATCAACGCTAAAAACGCTTACGATAATAAAGGCGCGTATATCTGCTACGGAGTATTCGCGATGATAGCTTCACAAACCGTAATCAATATCGGAATGGTACTCGGAATAATCCCAGTTATCGGAATTACTTTACCGTTCTTCAGTTCGGGAGGTTCCTCGGTATTAAGTATGCTTATAAGTATAGGACTTGTTCAGTCGGTACTTTATAACCAGGAAGAAGATATGGACAAGGCTACTGTAAGGCTAGGAAGTCAAAGCAGAGCCAGAATTTAAACTAAAAAACCCTAAACTTGCACTAACAACAGGTTTAGGGTTTTAAATTTTTAATCAGAGTTTATTTTTCGATAAATATGTTTTTATCTCCTTGATCAGCTTATTGCCGTCGTAATTCTGGAATATTTTAGTCATACATCCGCTAATCATCGGATTCAGATCAAGCGACTTTTCAACGGAACGGGTATCGGTTTTAAATCCGTAACATCTTTTATTCTTCGCATAAGCAATACCGAGTTCAACACACGCACCCTCATCAGGAATTCTTCCATCCAGATTTATAAAGATGATATCAGCTTTTAATACTTCGCTTTCATCAAGTTTAAAAATCATTTTTATGAGTTCTTTTTCGGATTTACCCTCCAATTGAGCAGCTTCAATACCATCGCGTTGCGGTAAGAAAACTTCGTATCCGTAATCTTCAAGAACTTTGGTTAATTTTAAGTTAAAATCCTTTTCAGCCTGATTGAAAAGAGGACCCGCATATCTCTTTATTCAAAGAATCCAACGTTAACTATGGAATTAACTGAGTTTTTTGTCTGTAGCAATAAAAAAACTCTCTTGAACGGCTGCAACATTTGCTACGACACATACAACTGTAAAGCTGTATATGTGTTCAATGAAATGCAGTGTTAACGGCAAAAGAAAAAGCAATAATCCCGTGAGTTTGTTCAAAACAGTATGTAAAGCTACAAGCTCCTTTCTGAATATAAAGCTCAAAACAATATTGGAAAACTTAATAATTGCTATAACAACGATCCATATCCACAACCAAGCAGGAAGATATAACAGCGGCAATAGCTTAATCAAGCACACTACCAAAAAAACGAAGTCTGCTGCCGTATCTAACCTTGAGCCGAACTCGGTAACGGCATTCTTTTTTCTTGCGATTGTTCCGTCAATCATATCGCTAAAACCGCAAAGAAGATATATAGCGTAGAATCCTAACGAAAACATAGGAATGAACAGTAAGGCTATGCTGCCTATAATGCGTACGCTTGTTATTATGTTAGCAAGTTGTTTTTTCATATTCGTTTATGCAATCAAAATTTTTCGGCTCACATTGGTGTTCCCACTTCGATTAAGTTACCGTCCAAATCATAGAATCGAACCACGCGCTGTCCCCAACTATGTGTCATAAGACGGTTTACATATTCAATTTCGGGGTATAGTTTCTCTAATTTTTCAACAAACAAGTCAATCTCCTGCTCCTCAAAATATAATTCGCAAGAGTTACTCTTATGAACAACATCTCTATCTAAAAACGATTTCCAAATTTTCTCTTCCTGAAGGACAAGACCTTCCGTCAGAATCATATTGCCGTCGTTGTCAATTACCAAGTCTATACCGAACAAGTCGTGATAGAATTTTCTGGATTTTTCAATATCTTTGACAACAATCAAAACATTCTTCAATTTCATATCTTTTACCGTTAAAAATAACCTAAGTTTGTTTTTGTCTAAATAAAGGCTATCAGCTTTATCGACTATAATACATTTGCTTTATAGTTATATTTTACCACGAATCTGAAAAGATAGCAATAGAAGAAGCCGTCAAGAAGGAATTATCCAACTTGACGGCTTTAATTATAATTCTATATTAGAAATTTACTCCCACTCTATAGTTGCCGAGGGCTTCGGGGTTAAATCATAAAGAACTCTGTTAACGTTCTCAACCTCGGCAGTAATACGCTTAGTAATATGCTCTAAAAGCTCAAACGGTACATTTTCAACAGTAGCGGTCATAGCGTCCTTTGTATTTACCGCGCGGATAATTACAGGATATGCGAAAGTGCGTTTTCCGTCCTTAACACCTACCGATTTAAAATCGGGAACTGCTGTAAAATATTGCCAAACTTTACCCTCTAAGCCGTTTTTAGCAAACTCCTCGCGCAGGATAGCGTCGGATTCTCTGACAGCTTCGAGTCGGTCTCTCGTAATAGCTCCAAGACAACGTACACCAAGTCCAGGTCCAGGGAAAGGCTGGCGGTATACCATATTATCGGGAAGTCCTAACGCCTTGCCGACAACTCTGACTTCATCCTTAAAGAGGAGTTTTACTGGCTCTACAAGCTCGAATTGTAAGTCCTCGGGAAGTCCGCCAACGTTATGGTGAGCCTTTACACCGTCACTCTCAAGGATATCGGGATAGATAGTTCCCTGAGCAAGGAACTCGATACCGTCGAGCTTTCTTGCCTCTTCCTCAAACACACGGATAAACTCAGCGCCGATGATTTTACGCTTTTTCTCGGGCTCGGCAACATTCGCGAGCTTATCGAGGAAGCGGTCAACCGCGTCAACATAGATAAGATTAGCGTTCATCTGATTCTTAAATACCTCAATAACCTGCTCGGGCTC
>CAJOHT010000028.1:16701-17259 GCA_905234305.1 uncultured Ruminococcus sp.
CGTCAAGGGACGGATCGCGTGTCCACTCCTCCAGAAAGCGCTAACAGCACCTTTTTATCACCTATCTGCTCTCTTAATTCCTTAACCTGCTCGTCAATAAACGCGTTAGCAAGCTCTACAGTTGTAATTCTTTCCATTGTTTCAGGTCTTACATTTCCACTCATATTATTTCCTCCTTAGAATAGTAATCAGTTCTGATTTTCTTTAAAACTCAATTCCACTCCACTGTACCCGGGGGCTTTGAGGTGATATCGTAAACAACTCTATTCACGCCCGAGCATTCGTTTATAATGCGGCTTGAAACTCTTGCGAGAACATCGTAAGGAATTCTCGCGAAATCAGCCGTCATAAAATCATCTGTTGTTACCGCGCGTATCGCGATAAGATTATCATAGGTTCTGTGGTCACCCATTACGCCAACAGTTTTAACATCGGTAAGCACTGCGAAAAACTGGCTTAAATCTTTTTCAATACCGGTCAGTTTCTTATTCAACAATGCTGTTGTGTCTTCGGCACTGGAAATTGCTTTGTCTGCCTGGGCCAGCGCTTTGGCCAGCT
>CAJOHT010000029.1 GCA_905234305.1 uncultured Ruminococcus sp.
CCGCCTCTGAAAAAGTTGCCGTCGCAGGTCGCGCAATAGCTCACTCCGCGTCCCGCAAACTCCTTTTCGCCCTTAACACCGAGCTTTCTAGGGTTAGCGCCTGTAGCGAAGATAAGGGCTTTTGTTTCAAATTCGCCCTTAGTACATTTTATACGGTAGCCGCTCTCGATTTTTTCGACGGCGGTTATTTCGTCGTTGATGAACTCGGCGCCCTTAGCTTCGGCGTGTTTTCGGAAGGTTTGCCCGAGAGTAAAGCCGTCGGTATTTTCAAAACCGAGGTAGTTGTTGATATCGTAGGTGTTGAGCATCTGACCGCCCGACATCGGGAATTTTTCAATTACAATGAAGTCAAGCATTGCGTTCGACGCGTAAACCGCCGCCGAAAGTCCCGCGGGACCGCTGCCCGCAATAATCAAATCCTTCATTACGCGTTCTCGACGAGCGCCTTTATATCGCTCTCGGAAATCACTCCGACGCTCTGGTTAACGATTTCGCCGTTTTTAAATACGATAAGCGTGGGTATGCTCATTATTCCAAAATCCCGCGCGAGTTCGGGTTCCTCGTCAACATTCACCTTATAAAAATCTACTCCCGAAACCTGTTCGCTTACGCTGTCGACAGCGGGGGAGAGCATCCTGCACGGTCCGCACCACGCCGCCCAGAAATCTACTAGTACGGGATTAGAGGCGGAAAGGACCTTTTCTTCAAATTCCTGTGTTTTAATATCGTTTACCATATTTATCTTCCTTTCAAAAAAATTAAATTGCGTACAATCTATTATCTATATTCTAACATATTTTCTGTTAATGTCAAGTATTTTATTCGTACTTTTTTTCTAATAATGAATGAACTGTTCCAATTTTGTAACATTTAGCGATTTTATCAAAATAATTCTTTTAAGTCATTGAATTCTGTGAAAATTACTTTATAATTCATAGTGTGTTTTAATCGGTGAAAAAGCCGATTAAGCGAAAAAATTAAATAGGGGGTACATTCTCTTGGAAAAACTGTTCAAACTTAAAGAACATGGTACGAACGTAAGAACAGAGATAATCGCCGGTATTACTACATTCCTTACGATGGCGTATATCATCTTTCTTAATCCGCAGGTAATCAGTAAAGTCAATCCTGCACTTGCCAAAGTCCCCGGAGCAATGGAGCATTCGGCAGTTTTCACCGCTACATGTATTGCGGCAGCTATAGGCACATGGCTTATCGGCTGGCTCTCAAACTATCCTATGGCTCAGGCGCCCGGTCTCGGACTTAACGCGGTATTTGCTTATACTCTCTGCTTAGGCTTCGGGCTTTCGGCTCCCGCTTCCTTAGGCGCTGTATTTATCGCGGGCGTATTCTTTATTCTTCTCACAGTTACAGGCGCGAGAAGAGCTATCGTAGAGGCTATTCCGCTTTCGCTTAAAAAAGCTATTACAGCGGGTATCGGTTTGTTTATCGCGATTATCGGTTTTGTTAACGCGGGTATCGTTGTTGATAAGACAACAGGCGGCGCTACTACGGTCGACCTCGGTAACTTCGCCGATCCCAAGGTTTTGCTTGCTTTAGCGGGTCTTATTATCATTACAGTTCTTCTTGTCCGCAATGTTAAGGCTGGTATCTTTATCGGTATGATCGTTACAGCGGTTATCGCTAATATTTTACAGTTCTGCTTCGGACTTGATATGGGTATTACAGTTCCCGAAACCTGGGTTCCGCACCTTGATTTCTCAATGTTCGGTAAATGCTTCTTAGGTATGGGCGAGTTGTTCTCGGCTCCGTTCGCATCGCTGTTAGCCGTTATGATCACACTCGTACTTGTTGATATGTTCGATACGATTGGCACACTCATCGGCGCTGCCGATAAGGCTGGTTATCTTGACGAAAACGGTAATCTTCCCAAAATCGAGAGAGCTATGCTTGCCGACGCTATCGCGACTTCAGCAGGCGCTGTATTCGGTACATCCACAGTTACAACATATGTTGAGTCAACCTCAGGTATCGCCGCGGGCGGTCGTACAGGCTTAACCTCAACAGTTACAGGTATCTGCTTCGCATTAGCGCTCTTTATTTCTCCCGTAGTAGGATTTGTTCCCAATGCCGCGACAGCTCCCGTACTTGTTATCGTTGGTATTTTGATGTGCGCTTCGCTTAAGGACATCCAGTGGGATAACCTTGAATTAGCTGTTCCCGCGTTCTTTACTATTGTAGGTATGCCGTTCTTCTATTCGATCACAGACGGTATCGCTTTCGGCTTTATCTCCTACATCGTAGTTATGCTCGCTAAAGGCAAGGCTAAGAAGGTTCATCCGCTCATGTATGTAATCGTCGCGTTGTTCATCCTTATGTACGTAATCACAGCTCTCCAGACACTGAAAATTCTCTAATTCTGAATAGCAGGGAACTGTGAAAAACATTAAGTAAAAATATGAAGGCACATAACCGTAAGCAATTGACAGTTATGTGCCTTTTTTGTTATAATAGCCGTATAATCTGTTGGTTGAGAGGTGAGGAAAATGAATAGTGATTACGATTATGCTATGGAGCGCAGACTGCACGCGTTAAATCCCGAGCTTCACGGACGTTTTACCGAATCGGTGTTCGGACTTCAGCATATTTTATCAAATTATCTGTTGATTTTTCCTACCTTTACCGACCATACCGAACTTCATTCGCTTAATGTAATCGATTTCTGCAACAGGATAATAGGTTCTCGGCTTGAAAAGCTGAATGCTGATGAAATATATTCTCTGCTTATGGGATGTTATTTTCACGATACGGGTATGGGAATACGGAAAAAAGATTATGACGAGTTCGCTCGGCAAATAGATTTCGGCGATTATTTTGAAACTCACAGCCGCGATAATATCCCAGATATTATCCGCGACTTCCATAATGAGTTTTCGGGATTGTTTTTAAAAAAATATTCGGCGCTGTTCGATATTCCGTCCGAGGAACATCTCAGGGCGATAATTCAGATTTCCCGAGGCCACCGAAAGACGGATTTAACCGACGAAAAAGAATATCCTATCGCGCTGCCCGTTTCGGGAGGGAATACGATTTGTTTCCCGTATCTTTCAGCCCTTATCCGGCTTGCCGACGAAATCGACGTCGCCGCGGGGCGAAACCTCAGCTTCCTTTATGACAGCGAAACGCTTACAAACGAGAAGGATATAATTGAGTTCGGAAAGCACGAGGCTATAAAAGAAGTTGTGGTTCTTGAGGACAGATTTGTTCTTGTTGTCGATACTGACGACGAATTTGTATATAACAATATAAAGAAAATGGCGTCAAAAATGCAGAAAACCGTTGACGAATGCTGTTTTGCCGTAACAGGGCGAACTCCGTACACGATAACCCAAAAAAGCATAGAAATAAGAAAGATATAAGGACTTATAATGGAAATAATAAAGAAAAAAGAAAATGAAAAACTTATAATTGCCGTTGAGGGTAGAATAGACTCGACGACAGCGCCTGAGCTTGAATCGGCGGTAAACAGCGAAATAAGAGAATGTGAAGAGCTTATGTTTGATTTTAAAAAGCTCGACTATATTTCTTCAGCGGGTCTGAGGATACTCCTCGGCGCCCAGAAGCTGATGGGCAATCACGGGATGAAAGTAATAAACGTAAACGATACCGTTAACGAGATTTTTGAAATAACAGGTTTTTCTCTTATTCTGGATTACGAGAAAGCATAAAAAGGTCGGAAGTATGAGCTTCTGACCTTTTTTAGTTGATAGTGGATAGTTGATAGCGGATAGTGAAAGTCGGGGAAAAGACTTTATAAATCAAAAGCGTTTACGACCCGACCATATTTATATGCTCCGCAAGCGGAGCTTGCATATTAATTCCTTTGGAATAACGAAGTTATTAATTTTAACGATATTCGTTCGATATCAACTATCAACTATAAACTATCAACTGTCAACTAAAAAATGAGCTTCAAATGAAGCTCATTTTTTAATATATTCCTTGTACCGTAACGTCGCCCGAATTAACCGTGGCTATCGTACCGTTAGAGAGCATTACGTCAAGCTCGCCCGAGTTATTGACAGACACCGCCATACCGCTTATGTTGCGCTTGCCTCGGCTGAATGTTACCTGACGTCCTATCGTAGCGCACAGCTTTTGGTAATCGGCTGCCGCCTGACCGCCTAAGCTGTAGTGGTTAAGAATAAGCTCCTGCTCAAGATAGTTTAATATAGTCGCTACGAACTTGTTTTGGTCGATATGCCGCCCCGTTTCAAGCAGAATCGAAGTGGCTTTATGGGCGATTTCCTCGGGAAAGACGCTCTGGCCTACGTTTATGCCGATACCCGTAACGGTGTATTCGACCCTGTCGAATTCCGCCGACATCTCGGTTAATATACCGACGAGTTTTTTCTTGCCGATAATAATATCGTTAGGCCATTTTATTCGGCTGTCTACCATACAGAAATCGTTGATAGCTCTGCACATCGCGAGTCCCGTAAGAGGAGTTATCGAGCTTATTTCGTTAGGACTGAGGTCGGGTCTTAAAAGCAGGGAAAGCGCTATGCCGTTGTCCTTGGAGCCTTGCCATTTTCTGCCGAGTCTGCCTTTTCCCGCGGTTTGTTCACGCGCGAGAACTACCGTGCCCGCTTCGGCTCCTTCGTCAGCGAGTTTTTTAAGGTAATCGTTAGTCGAGCTAACGCTGTCGAGTATTTTAAGCTCTTTTCCGATAAGCTTGGTATTGAGATAGCAGTTTATCGCTTCCTCGCAAAGATACTTAGGCAGGTTCTCAAGCAGGTAGCCCTTGCGAGTTACCGATTTGATTTTAAAGCCCTTCTCCTTTAAGGAGTTGACCGCCTTATTGACCGCCTGACGCGAAACGCCGAGGCTTTCCGACATTTGCTGCCCCGATACGTAATCCTGAGCGTTAAACAATAATTTTACAATTTTTCCCTGCATTTTTTAAATCTCCTCGTCAATCCGTGCATTCCCTCTCTGAAATGTGATATCCCCCATACGTCAAAGCCTCTATCGTGCTTTGGATACATCGGAAACGTTCTGCGGTAGACTATTATCTATTACCTTAATTCTTATCTGTTCACTTGCTTTTTCTTACAGCTTTTACGACTTGTACAACTACAGGTACGAGGATAATGTTTACCGCTAGCTCAACGAGGAAGTTAATGCCCGCTAAGCCTGTTACCGCATAGTAAATGACGTCGCTTCCGCCTGCCCATGTTTGGAGAAGCGGTCTGAAAAGGAACATCATTCCTAAAATGAATACACCTGTGTTGATGATTGGTGAAATAACTGCCGCTAAAGCAGCGCCTGCAATGCCGTTCTTTTTAGAAACCGCGTTATATACGAGTCCCGAGCAGAAGCCCGCGAGAGTGCCCTTAAGCATACATAATATAACGCATAAAAACGGGTTAGCGTTCCATACCATTGCTCCGCCGACGTCAACGCCGAATACGCACATAAGTATTACAACAATGCTGAATACCGCTCCCAGATACGCGCCTGCCTTAGCGCCGTAAAGAGCCGCGCCGATAACGATCGGGATAAGTGCGAGAGTGATTGCGAATGGTTTTACCGGGAAGTAAGTTGTGACAACCTGAAGCGTAACAATAATAGCAGTCAGTATACCCAACCCTACCATACGGTAAATTTTGTTTGAATTTGACATAATAAAAACCTCCTGCTGCCGCCTTCCGTCAAATAGAAGTACAGCGCAATATTTATAATTCGCAATGCGCGAATTCAATTCACAATTCGAAATGCGCAATGCGTAATTATTTAACTAATCAATCTTGCTCAGATTTTTGAGCTTTTGTGATTGCTATAAGAATTTTTAATATCTCTTTGCAATCGGAATATATACTCTCAAAAGCGTCCTCATTTATATAATCGCTTTCTTTTAGTAATTCAAGCCAGTATTCTGTTTCACTGCATTCCTTTAAGGCTATATTCATTTTTGAATAAAAATCTGCTTTAGATTGTCCGCGAACAGCTTCTTTGATATTAGCTCCGATACTGGTACCGCTTTTAAGAACTTGTTTGGAAAGAACATATTCTTTCTTTTCAATAGTTAAATACTTATATAATTTAATAATTCTTAATGCAAAAACCTTGCTTTTATCAACGATAATGTTTTCTTTTTTCATAAGCGTAACCTGCATATTTTAATTGCGAATTGCGAATTACGCATTACGCATTTATTTCACGTTTTTATTAAATATCAGCCTAAGTCCCTCGAGTACAAGGTCGTCGTTTACGATAATGTCGTGCTTACAATTACCTACTACGGTTGAGGCGAGTCCGCCTGTCGCGACTACTGTTGAGTTTACGCCTGCTTCCTCATTATAGCGGTCAATCATTCCGTCGAGCATACTCGCCGTACCGAAAATAACGCCGCTGCGTATACAGTCCTCGGTATTAGTGCTGATGATTTTCTTAGGCGGCTTAAGCTCAATACTCGGGAGCAGAGCGCCGTGGTTAGTCAGCGCGTCGAGCGAAATGCCGATACCCGGGCTGATAGCTCCGCCCATATAACACTTATTTTCATTAAGATACACGATAGTAGTAGCTGTGCCCAGTCCGATAATAACGGCGGGGCAGGAGTACATTTCTTTAACCGCAACGCACATAGCTACGATATCCGAGCCTAAGGTAGAGGGATTGTCTATTCTTAAGTCGAGCCCTGATTTAACTCCAGGTCCGAGAACGATAGAATCGCAGCCCGAGATAGTTTTAATCGCTTTGGCGAGCGGTTCGGTAACGGCAGGTACAACGCTCGAAATAATCGAGCCGTCTATTTTTTTGCCGTCTATCTTGTTTATATTAAATATAGTATAAAGCTCAACAGCGAATTCATCGTCGGTTTTTTTAGGGTCGGTCGAAAGACGCAGCTTGTTGATTTGCTTATCATTTTCGTAAAGCGCGAATTTAATATTTGTATTTCCGACGTCTGTACAGAGTATCATTTCTTCACCCCGAATTTTTTATTTTATAAAATCACAACAGATAGTATGATAATTTCGTGATTATGAAAAAAACGGATGCGCTGGCTGCACTCGTTTTACGGTTTCAAAATTTTACCATTCTATAGTATACAGCATAATCTCAAAAGTTTCAACAGTAAAATATCATTTTTTCTTTTAGTGAACAATATGCGGTGATAACTGTGTTATGATAAATTTGTATGCAGAGAAGCAACTTTGGGTAAAAGGAGTAATTGCTATGATTGAAAACGCACAGCTTAAGGTGCTTGCCGCTAAGGCAAGGTTAGGCGCGATAATCGGAACATATCACGCAAAGTCGGGACATCCCGGCGGTTCTTTATCCGCGGCTGATATTTTTACCTATCTTTATTTTAATGAAATGAATGTTGACCCGAAAAACCCCGATATGGCTGACAGGGATCGTTTTGTCCTCTCAAAAGGACATTGCTGTCCGAGCCTTTACGCGGTACTCGCGCTTAAGGGATTTTTCGATTGGAGCGAGCTTGAGGTGCTTCGCCATGTAGGCGCTATGCTTCAGGGACATCCCGATATGAAAAGCACCCCTGGTATCGATATGAGTTCGGGTTCTCTCGGACAGGGCGTATCTGCGGCTTGCGGTATGGCGCTCGCGGGCAAGCTCGATAAAAAAGACTACCGCGTTTATACCGTACTCGGTGACGGCGAGTGCGAGGAAGGCGAGGTATGGGAAGCGGCTATGTTCGCGGCTCATAAAAAGCTCGATAACCTCGTGTTTATCGTAGACCAGAACGGACTGCAGATCGACGGTACTGTTGAGGAAGTCGGCGGAATCGAGCCTCTCGATAAGAAGTTCGAGTCCTTCGGATTTGAGGTTGCTAAGATTGACGGACATAATTTTGACGAAATCGCCGAGGCTCTTAACAAGGCTAAGACCGTTAAGGGCAAGCCCTTCGCGATTCTTATGAAGACAGTTAAGGGTAAGGGCGTGAGCTTTATGGAAAACCAGGTCGGCTGGCACGGTAAGGCTTGCAACGATGAGGAGTTCAAGGTAGCTGTTAAAGAGCTTGAGGATGAAATCGCGAGATTGGAGGCTGAGGTTTAATGGCAGAAATAGTATGTAAGGCAACCCGCGAGAGCTTCGGAATGGCTCTCTGCGAAATGGCTAAAACCAATAACGATATTGTTGTACTTGACGCCGATTTATCTGCGGCGACTAAAACCTCGATTTTCCAGAAGGAATTTCCCGAGCGTTTCTTTAACTGCGGTATCGCCGAGGCGAATATGATCGGCACGGCTGCAGGCTTAGCCGCGGAGGGTAAAATCCCCGTAGCCGCCTCGTTCGCTATGTTCTCTATCGGCAGAGCTTATGAGCAGATAAGAAACTCCGTAGCCTATCCCGAGCTTAACGTTAAGATTGCGGGCTCGCACGCGGGTATTTCAACGGGTGAGGACGGTGCTACCCACCAGTGCCTCGAGGATATAGCGCTTATGCGTACGCTCCCAGGTATGATGGTACTCAACCCTGCTGACCATTACGAGATGATGGAGGCGACTAAAGCAGCGCTTAAACACGTAGGTCCCGTTTATATCCGTCTTGGACGTTTAGCTATCGACAGCTTTAACGACCCCGATACCTATGAGTTTGAGCTTGGTAAGGGTATTACTCTCCACGAGGGCAATGACGTAGCGGTTATCGC
>CAJOHT010000030.1 GCA_905234305.1 uncultured Ruminococcus sp.
TTCCTTCTCGGCAGGCTTGCAATTCTCTACGCCGCCTTCGTCAACGATAGCCTGAATAACACGGGCAAACGCCGCGATAGGAGCCTGGAACGCACCGAGTACATTCGCGAGAAGCACTTCTCTTGTCGGCAGTTTAGCGAGGCTGTCGATAGTTGCTAAATCGATAACCGTACCGTCCATAAAGCCTGACTTAATCTCGAAGAAATCGTGTTTCTTAGCGAAGTTAGCGAGAATACGAGCCGCAGCGGCGTAATCCTCATCACTGGTCGCGAGAGCTGTAGTACCTTCGAGTACGCTGTCTATTTCGGAAAGTCCTACCTCGTCGTTAGCGCGCTTTAAGAGCGTATTCTTAACAACGGTGTACTTAACGTTATTCTCACGAAGTTCCCTACGGAGTTTTGTATCATCCTCAACGTTGATACCCTTGTAGTTTACTACAACACCCATAACAGAGTTCTTTAGTCTTTCGGCTAACTCGGCAACAACCGCCTGTTTAGCCTCTAAAACACTTTTACTTGGCAAATTTTTCACCTCCATTATATGAAATTGTATCGCCAAGTCTAAATAAAATCTCCCCGCAAGACGCGAGGAGACGATAGATTACAAGTAATATGCATCTTCCTCGGTAAGTGGACGAACCTTTACGCGTTAGCACTTACTGTCTTTAGAACAGCGATATTGTATATTACACAAAACGTGTAATTTATTAAGTTATACCCCTTGCTTAAACAGTAAATTTAGCGGGGCTGATGCGTACTGACGGTCCCATAGTGGATGTTACCGCGCAGGACTTGATATACTGACCCTTAGCGGCAGCAGGCTTAGCCTTAATAATAGCGTCCATAAGAGCGTCAAAGTTCTCTTTGAGCTTGGCTGTGCCGAAACTTGCCTTGCCGATCGGGCAGTGGATAATATTTGTTTTATCAAGACGGTACTCAATCTTACCAGCCTTAGCTTCCTTAATCGCTCTCGCGATATCGGGAGTAACGGTACCCGCCTTCGGGTTAGGCATCAAGCCTCTGGGTCCGAGGATTCTACCAAGACGTCCTACAAGTCCCATACAATCAGGAGTTGTAACAAGTACATCGAAATCCATCCAGTTTTCCTGCTGGATTTTCTGAGTCATATCCTCAGCACCTACAAAGTCAGCGCCTGCTTCCTTAGCGGCGTCCTCATTAGCGCCTTTACAGATAGCGAGAACCTTTACGCTTTTACCTGTTCCGTTAGGAAGAACGATAGCGCCTCTAACCTGCTGGTCAGCGTGACGGCCGTCAACTCCAAGACGAACGTGAAGCTCTACAGTCTCGTCAAACTTAGCGTTAGCGGTTTTTACTACCGTATCAAAAGCTTCGTCAATATCATATAATTTAGTTCTGTCGACAAGCTTAGCGTTCTCGACATATTTCTTACCGTGTTTCATCAGTATTCCTCCATAATTAGGTGGTAAAGCGGAATTTCCTCCCACCCGGATTCTAGAATTAGTCTACTACTTCAATACCCATACTTCTTGCTGTACCGGCAATCATACTCATAGCTGTCTCAAGACTTCCCGCATTTAAGTCGGGCATTTTAGTCTCAGCGATTTTCTGAACCTGTTCGCGGGTAATCTTAGCTACCTTCTGTTTATTAGGCACGCCTGAACCGCTGTCGATTCCGCAAGCCTTCTTGATAAGTACAGCAGCAGGCGGAGTCTTTGTAATAAATGTGAAAGAACGGTCTGCGTAAACTGTAATTACTACAGGAATAATAAGTCCTGCGTCCTGTCTGGTGCGCTCATTAAAATCCTTTGTGAACGCGACAATGTTAACACCGTGCTGACCTAAAGCAGGTCCAACAGGTGGTGCCGGAGTAGCCTTTCCGGCAGGTATCTGCAGCTTAATTAAGCCAACTACCTTTTGAGCCATTACGTTTGCACCTCCAAAATTCGTGGTAAATTGCGGGACAATAAGGGTGTCCCTCCCACAGGGGCTTCCTTAAAGTATAAGGAATTCCCAATAAAAAGCATAATGCTTAATATTTAGTCTTCGATCGGTTCAGCCTGACCTAATTCAAGCTCAACCGGGGTTTCGCGTCCGAACATAGAAACAACTACGCGGACATAATTCTTATCGGGATCCATTTCCTCGACAACACCGACAAAGTCCTCAAGCGGGCCGTCGATAATGCGGACGGAATCCCCTACCTTGTAGCTTACCTCAACTACACGGCTCTCGACGCCTAAGCGGTAAACCTCCTCTTCGGTAAGAGGAACAGGCTTAGACGAAGGACCGACGAATCCCGTACATCCGCGGATATTGCGGACGACATACCAAGTTTCATCGGTATAAATCATTTTTACGAAAACGTAACTCGGGAAAATCTTACGCTCGACTTCTTTAGTCTTGCCGTCGTTTGTCTCGGTAACGATTTCTGTCGGAACTTTTACTTCCGTAATCATATCCTGAAGTCCGCGGTTCTCAACCGTAGTCATCAGGTCGCCGGCTACTTTATTCTCGTAACCGGAGTAAGTATGAACAACATACCATTTTAATGTTCCGTCTGCCATTTACATTCGTCCTTTCTTAAATTATAGACGAATCAAGTAGAAGAAGTATTCATTACAAGTCCTAACAGAGCGTAAAGACCTCTGTCGAGAGCATAAATGAACAGGCCCGCAACCAAAATAACAACAAGAACTATAAAGAAGTTCTTTGTAGCGGTTTTGGGATTGGTCCAAGTGATCTTCTTGATCTCACCCTTACACTCGCGAAGGTAGTTCCAGATACGCTTGAAGCCGCCTGGCTTCTTGTTGGACTTTTTGGCAGTTTTAGAACTTTTAGCGATTGCTTTCTTCTCAGCCATAGTTACCTCCGTTATTTAGTTTCTTTGTGAAGAGTGTGTTTTTTACAGAACCTGCAATACTTATTCATCTGAAGTCTGTCAGGACTGTTTTTCTTGTTCTTCATTGTGTTGTAGTTTCTCTGTTTACATTCTGTACAAGCCAAAGTGATTTTAACTCTCATTGACGGCACCTCCCGTAGTTTTTCGGAATATATTTAGCCTCCCTCAAAAGGGCGTTTTTAAATTGTCTTGCGCTCAGCCCAACACATCGGCAGGCGCAAAAAAATAAGCCCCTTATACGAGGTAAAGTTAGTTTACCATAATTTAAAACAATAGTCAAGTATTTTTTAAAAAAATGTCAAAATAAAACAATAAGGAAGTAAAACTAAGAAAACTTTCCGCTTCCCTTATCCTACTTCCTGAAAAAATTTATTTATTTTGCTGGGCTTCGAGGCGCTGAGCCATAGTCTTTTTCTTTTTCTTCGGCTTTTCGGGTTTAACCTTTTTACCTTTATATTTAAGAGCAGCCTTCGACGCTTTAAGCAAATCCTCGGATAAGAACTCGTTAACTTCCTCGCGCTTCTCATCGGGAATATTATTAAGGATAACGATTGTAATAATTGAGCGCGTATCGAAATCGCCGTTATCATACTGAGTATTTAAAAGACCCGCGAGCTTTTCTGTATCCTTCTTCGTCGAGATACGAAGATAATTCTGAACCTTTGGAACGATAGACGCCTTAGCGAACGTCACGCCTCTGAAAGGATAATAGCAGTCTTCCTCGTTCTTGATTTCATCCTTCAACTCGGGGAAAAAGGCTACAAAACGTTTAGCCAAAAACAGCGGATCAGCGTTACCCTCGTCAGAATCTTTCTTTCTCTTTTTCTTAGTAGTTTTAATACGCTTAATAGCGGAAGTCGAGGAACAGTTATCTACGAAATCGTTAGCGATAGAATCGGCTTCCTTCTGGGTATCGGTTTCGGGGTCGAACATCCAAGTCGCAAGAACCTTCCAGTCGTTATCGGGACCGTCGTCCGTCATAGCGCAATGACGAATCACCATATGCTGTTTATCAATAAAATAAACTACTGAATAAGCGTTGGAGTCGGAAGTAAAGAGCGATACCATCTCGTTTTCGCTTCCGCTGATTTTCTGCTTTACAAATCCCTGAGGCTTAAGCGACTCCTCAACCTTCTGAGATATACTGTTAAAAGCTGTTTTTATATCCATTTAATATCAGTCCTTTTTACATAAGTAAATACATTATACATATTATATATGAGTTTGTCAATCAAATACAGCGGTCAGTATTCAGCAGTCAGTATTCAGATAATATCCGTTATCCGCTATATAATAATTTTTTTATTGTAAAATAATAAAATATGTGCTATTATAATTAGTTGAGAAAGCAAAGGAGAAAAACGCTATGAAAAACGCTCCTATAGGTGTTTTTGACTCGGGGCTCGGCGGACTCACCGCTGTACGCGAGTTAAAAAACGTACTGCCTAACGAAAATATAGTATACTTCGGAGATACGGGACGCGTACCCTACGGCACACGCTCCAATTCCACAATAAAGCATTATGCCGCTCAGGATACTAAATTCCTTTTAAAGCATAATGTTAAAATGATTATAGCCGCTTGTGGAACGGTAAGCTCGGTAGCGTCTAACCTGAAAAACGATCTGCCTGTCCCCTATACGGGCGTTGTATCGCCCACCTGCTTCGCCGCGGCTAAGGCTACCCGAAATAAAAAAATCGGCGTAATCGGTACCAGCGCTACAATCAACAGCCACAGCTACCGCGATATGCTTAAAAAGTTCGACAGCGAAATCGAGGTTATCGAGCAGGACTGTCCGCTTTTTGTACCGCTCGTAGAAAACGGCTTTATCGATAAGGACGACGATGTGGTAAGGCTTGTAATCGAAAGATATATGAACCATATTAAAGACGCGGGCGTAGATACGGTAATTCTCGGATGTACCCACTACCCTATTATAAAGGAAGCGATCCGCTCGGTTATGGGCGAAAACGTTACTCTTATCGACAGCGGTAAGGAAACCGCGATATATGCCGCTAAAATTCTAAAAGAGAATAATCTTTTAACCGACAGAAATGAAAAAGGAGAATGCGAGTTTTACGTATCGGATACTCCCGACGGCTTCGAGAGCATAGCGAGCGTATTTCTCGGCGAGAACGTCAGCCATTCTGTCGAGCAGATCAATATAGAACTGTATTAATATAAAGGTTGAAGGAAATGGATAAAAAAAATGAATATCTTATCTCCGTAACAGGTATACAGGAGGTTGACGGAGATAAGGATAAAATTGAATTACAAACAATCGGAAGCTACCTTTTAAAGCCGAACCGCGCGTACATAGGCTATAAGGAATATGACGAGGATAATCCTTCGATATCATCAAACAACCTCATTAAGGTTGAGAGCGATAATCTTGTGACTATTATCCGCAACGGTCAGGTTGAAACTCGCCTTATACTCGAAAAGGGACGCCGTCATCTATGTCATTACAGAACGCCTGCGGGAAGTCTTATGATAGGCGTATCGACCGACACTATCAATAACGAGCTTAACGAAAAAGGCGGCAAGCTCCACGTAAGCTATTCGCTTGATTTTAACAACGAGCTTATTTCTAATAACGAATTTTATATTGATATACAGGAAAAAGGATGATACTTATGAATACATTACAAAAAGCTAAAACTCAGCTTAAGGACGCTATATCAAACGCTTTTAAAAAAGCTATGGACTCGGGCGCTTTAATAAAAGCTGATATGCCCGAATTTATCATAGAAACACCTGCCGACCGTAAAAACGGCGACTTCGCCACTAACGCGGCTATGGCTGGCGCGAGAGTTTTTAAAACCGCTCCCGTTAAAATCGCTCAGGCTGTCGTATCAAATATCAAGCTCGAGGACACTTATTTTGACAGATGTGAGATCGCGGGGCCAGGGTTTATAAATTTCTTCTACTCCGAAGATTTTTACGCCTCGGTACTCAAGGATGTTGAAGTCGAAAAAGAGAATTACGGTTCATCAGATTTCGGCGGTAACAAAAAAATAAACGTTGAATTTGTATCAGCTAACCCGACAGGTCCTATGCATATGGGAAACGCTCGAGGCGGAGCTTTGGGCGACTGCTTAGCCGCTGTGCTTAAAAAGGCAGGTTATAATTCTTACAGAGAATTTTACGTTAACGACGCGGGCAATCAGATCGAAAAATTCGCCTGCTCGCTGGAAGCAAGATATTTACAGCTTTATAAGGACGATATAGAATTCCCCGAGGACGGATATCAGGGTTCCGATATTACCGACCACGCTAAGGCTTACTCTGAGGAATTCGGCGATAAGCTCGTCGACGCAAGCCCCGAAGAACGCAAAAAAGCCCTCGTAGACTACGCGCTTCCCAAAAACATCGCTAAAATGCAGAGCGATATGGAAAAATATAAAATCTTCTATGATAAATGGTTCTTTGAGTCAACCCTTCACGACAGCGGCAAAGTTAAGGCAGTTGTCGACCTACTTACCGAAAAGGGTCTCACCTACGAAAAGGAAGGCGCTATCTGGTATAAAAATAAAGAAGTATGCGAAAACATACTCCTTAACGAGGGCAAAACTCAGGATTATATCGATAAGCTCGAACTTAAGGACGACGTACTTATCCGCCAAAACGGAAATCCCACCTACTTCACCGCGGACATAGCGTATCACAAAGATAAATTCGACAGAGGTTTTGAAACCTGTATCGACATTTGGGGAGCCGACCATCACGGTCACGTTATGAGAATGAAAGGCGCTATGGACGCTATAGGATATGACGGAAGCAAGCTCGTAGTAGTGCTTATGCAGCTCGTTAAGCTCGTATCGGGCGGTCAGGTTGTAAAAATGAGCAAACGTACGGGTAAAGCTATTCAGCTCGGCGACCTGCTTGAAGAGGTTCCGGTTGACAGCGCGCGTTTCCTCTTTAACACGAGAGAAGCTAACACTCAGATGGATTTCGACCTCGATATAGCTGTTCAGAAGGATAATCAAAACCCCGTTTATTACGTTCAATACGCTCACGCCAGGATATGCAGTATTTTAAAAGCGCTCAAAAAAGACGGCATTGAGCCGAGGAGCTGCGGCTTTGACGAATTAAAGCTCCTTAATGCCGACGAAGAAAAAGAGCTTATTAATCATATCGCTTCGTTCGAGGAGGAGATAATCTCCGCCGCTAAGGAATACGACCCGACTAAAATCACCCGTTATGTCACCCAGACAGCGACGCTGTTCCATAAATTCTATAACGCGTGCAGGGTAAAAAACGTCGATAACGACAGTCTTACGCAGGCAAGACTCGCGCTCTGCTTAGCAGTTAAAACAGTTATCAAAAACGTACTCGATATGTTCAATATCGAATGTCCCGAGAGTATGTAACAAAAAGCGTTTAGACGTACATCACGATTGTAGGTATCTATAAACAAATTTAAAATAATATGCTGACGGGCTGCCAAATTCGGCAGCCCGCAGTTTATGTATAATGTATTATATAATTTACTAAATCCTGAATCTCATTTCCTTATAAAAAGAATTCCGAGGGTATTCGGTCCGCAATGGGAGGTTATTGTACAGCCCGCGGTTGTTTCGAGAATCTCATTAAATCCTGGATAAAGCTCGTTTATTTTAGCTCTTACATCATCAACCGTTTTGGGATCGCATTTAGTATGGGTAATAAAAATCCTGTTCTTTTCAATATCATCCCTGCCCTTTAAGCGGTCAACAACATAATCGATTATAACCTTATCAATTCTGCCGCGGTACTTTTTAGCGGAGATCATTTTTCCGTCGATAACCTCGATGCAAGGCTTAAGTTTAAGCAGGTTAGCGCCTAAAGCAGCAACCGATGAACAGCGTCCGCCCTTATGGAGATAGTCAATACTGTCTACTACGAAGCTCGCCTCAACCTTCTCGGTGAGTTTATCGCACTCAGCCTTGATTTCTTCGGGAGTTTTACCCTGCGCTGCTAAATCAACTCCGTGGAGAACTACTAAGCCCTGACCTGTTGAAAGATTGCGCGAGTCAATTACCTGAACATCTCCTACCTCCTCAGCCGCGATACAGGCAGTATGATAAGAGCTTGAAAAATCGCTGCTGATTGAAAAATGCACGATTGAATAGCCTTCTTTATGCCATTTATCAAAAAGCTCAATCAAATCGGTAAGGTTAGGAGCCGACGTTTTCGGGAGCGCGCCTGTCTTTTCAACGTGGGCGTAAATATCCTCGGGAACTACTTCTAATCCGTCTTTTTTTATATCATCGCCCATTGAAACATATAGCGGAAGAATATCTATATCATATTTTTTTATCAATTCAGGCGAAAGATCGCAAGTGCTGTCGGATGTAATCTTTATTTTCATAATGCCTACCTCCTTCTATTTTGTTTATCATAGCATACTTATAAGCATTAATCAATATTTTTTTCATAAACCTCAGACTTACGAA
>CAJOHT010000031.1 GCA_905234305.1 uncultured Ruminococcus sp.
TTATAAAATGTATCGAAATCATAAATCGTCCTCATCTTTGCGGCGATTTCCTTACAAAGCTGATACTCGATAAGCTGCCCTGAAAGCTCCTTTTTAAGCTCCTCTGCCTCATCCTCGTATTTTGGAAGTAGCATAGCCGACTTAATATACACGAGTCTCGACGCCATTGCGAGGAATTCGCTCGCTATATCCATCTGATTTTCCCGCATACGTTCAATCTGCTCCATATACTGGTCCAGAAGCTCGGAAATCTGAATATCATAAATGTTTATTTTATTTTTCGCAATCAGGCTCAATAGCAAATCAAGCGGTCCCTCGAAAGCCTCGAACTTATAACTGAACTGCGGTAAACTTTCCATAACAATCAACTCTTATTTTATACAAACGCGAACGGCAGACTAGTAAGCCACATAACAAACCTGCAAAGCGCGTTTTCAATAATGTCCAGCGGAAGAATATTCAGCCAGACTAACGCCAAAATAATGATAAAGAAAAAATTCTCGTATTTATAAAGCATATAAACCCACTTATCGGGCAAAAACATAAACAATATTTTTGAGCCGTCGAGCGGCGGAATCGGCAGCAGGTTAAATACCGCTAAACAGATATTAAGCAGAATATAATACACTAAGAAAAGATAGATATAATATCCTATCTGATTAGTTATCATAAAAGCGGGAAAGAAAGCCGCGATCGCGTTAAGTATAAGTCCGCCGACAAGCGCCGCGATAAAATTCGCGACAGGTCCCGCCAAAGCGGATATTCCCATACCAATTTTCGGATTTTTAAAATTCCTGTCGTCAATTGGAACAGGTTTAGCCCAGCCGAAGCCGATAAGTATTATCATCAACGCGCCCACAGGGTCAATATGCTCTATCGGGTTAAGCGTCAGCCTGCCCCTGTATTTAACGCTCGTATCGCCGAGTTTATAAGCAACAAAAGCGTGAGCCCACTCATGGAACGGCATTACTAGGAATATTACTACCAACGACGCCAGAATATCTACTAACGCCGTAACAAAATCAAGTTGTCCCGATAATAAAGAAAACAGCAAACAGCGACACTTCCCTACTTTAATTCTATAATCCAGTATATTGTATCACATTTCTAAAAAAATAACAAGATATTTATTTTTTATTTTAGGGCTAAGGGTTTATTTTTTATTTTAGGGCTAAGGGCTTAGGGCAAAGTTAATATCAAACATACGACTCAGCTTTAATATAACCCGGGATATTCAGAAACCTTTACCCTTAACCCTTTGCCCTTAGCCCTAAATTTTAAAAAAATTTCATAAAACACTTGCATTTTTCATGATTATCGTTTATAATACAGGAGTTAGTTATGTGATTTGGAAAAAAATAAGGAGGTGCAGACACATGGCAAAATGTGATTACTGCGGCAAGGGTGTAACTTTTGGAATTAAAGTTTCTCATTCACACAGACGTTCAAACAGAACTTGGAAGCCCAACGTACAGCGAGTAAAGGCTATTGTTGACGGCTCTCCGAAGCACGTTTACGCTTGCACAAGATGCTTACGTTCCGGTAAGGTTGAACGCGCTTAATATTTAACCGCAAAGTTTAAGGCTCTGATTTTCAGAGCCTTTATTTTTTCGTATTTTACGCCTGAGCGCTGAATTTCTGTTTTAAGCTGTTGAGCTTAGTCTGCTGGGCCTCGTCAGTCTGATACCATCCCTTTGCCTCCATTTTACTGTAAATCTGATCCTGAAGCGCAAGAGAATCGTTTAAGCTGCTCGAAAAGGTCTGATGAACGTTTTGAGTTGAGGACTCAATCGTTCCGTGCAAATAAAGGTCACATACGCCCTTCTCAAGCATAAGCATATTCTCCATTAAATCTCTGTCAGTCATAATAACTCCTTCCATTAAAGCAAATTATAAAATTTCCCGAAGATTTCCTGATGCTTTGAGGCGCATTGTTCGGAAAAATTCTTAAGCTCTCCGTCCTGAAGTCGGGACGAAATTTCTTTAAACTGCGTCTGATAATACTGCTCGTGGCCGAGCGCGTCTTCAACGTACAATAATTCTTTTGATGTCATAAACTTTACCTCCTTGATAATATCTTTAGCTAAAGACAAAGTTTTATTCCGTGATTTTTAAAAACCTATTGACAAAAACAATTATTATGGTAAAATAAAATTAATAGATTGCACGCAATTTAATTTTATAAAAAGAGGTAATGTTATGAGCATCTATGATTATAAAGTCAAGGACGCTAAAGGCGAAATCGTCGATATGGCGGATTATAAAGGGAAGGTACTTCTTATAGTTAACACCGCTACGGGCTGCGGCTTTACTCCCCAGTACGACGGGCTCGAAAAGCTCTACGCGGATTATAAGGACAAGGGCTTTGAAATTCTCGACTTCCCCTGCAACCAATTCGGACATCAGGCTCCAGGTTCAGACGAAGAAATCGTTACTTTCTGTAAAATGAAATTCGGAACTACATTTAAGCAGTTTTCAAAAATCGAGGTTAACGGCGAAAACGAAGAACCGCTCTATACCTTCCTGAAATCGCAGAAAAAAGGTATCGGCGGAGCTAATATAAAATGGAATTTCACTAAATTCTTAGTTGACCGCGGCGGAAATGTTGTTGACCGCTTCGGCTCCGCGACAACTCCCGAAAAAATAAGCAAGAAAATCGAAGCTCTTATCTGAGGTCTATAAAATGGAAACTGGCAGAGAAAAAAAGATAATAAAAACGAGCGTAACAGGTATTGCCGTAAACGTTATGCTCGTCATATTCAAAATGCTGGTCGGGCTTTTAGCTAACTCCATAGCTATTATACTCGACGCGGTAAACAACTTAAGCGACGCGCTTTCGTCGTTTATTACTATTATCGGTACAAAGCTCGCGGGTAAGGCTCCCGATAAAAAGCACCCGTTCGGACACGGACGGATAGAATACATTACTTCGGTTATTATTGCGGTAATCGTATTGCTCGCGGGTTTAACCTCGATAAAGGAATCAATCGGAAAAATCATTAATCCTGAAGCTACCGACTACTCGATTTATACTATAATAGTAATCTCCGCGGCGATAATTGCAAAATTGATTATCGGCAGATATACAAAAAACGCAGGCATAAAACTCAACTCTCAGTCACTTGTAGCCTCGGGAACCGACGCTTTCTTTGACGCGGTACTTTCAACCGCGACATTAATCGGCGTTTTTGTGAATATGATATGGGGACTCCAGCTTGAGGGCATTCTCGGACTCGCGATTTCAATTATCATCATAAAAGCTGGTATTGAAATACTCGGCGAAGCACTGAGTTCAATTATCGGCAGAAGAACCGACTCCGAAACGACCGATAAAATCAAAGAGCTTATCGGCTCTTATGCTGATGTTAACGGCGTTTATGACCTCACACTTCACAACTACGGTCCTGAAAGAGTGATCGGCACAGTGCATATCGAGGTTGACGACAATATGACCGCGCGTGAAATTCACGATTTGACCCGAAGAATCTCGGAGGATATTTTCCTTAAGTTCAATATCATACTCACCGTCGGAATTTACGCTTCAAACACCTCGTGCTGTAACGATACTCTAAAGAACCTGATTAACGGAGAAATCTCAAAACACCCCGAGGTTATACAGATGCACGGCTTATATATCGACGAGAATCGCAAACTCATTTCCTTCGATATGATAGTAGATTTTAAACACGACGCTAAAAAAATACGCGACATTATAATTGACGCGCTGAAAAAGGAAATCCCCGAATATAATATATATATTGTACTCGATACGGATTTCAGCGAATAGGTGGACAAAATGAATAATGATGTTTTAAAACTCGAAAACCAGCTATGCTTTCCGCTTTATGTATGCTCAAAGGAAATCGTAAGACGCTACAAGCCTTATCTAGACGAGCTGGACTTAACCTATACCCAGTACATAGCAATGATGGCGATGTGGGATAAAAGACAGCTTAACGTTAAGGAGCTTGGCGAAGTGCTGTACCTAGACTCGGGCACCCTCACTCCCCTGCTCAAAAAACTGGAAGCGAAAGGCTATGTCACCCGCGAACGCTCAAAAGCCGATGAACGCAACCTTATCGTACGCATAACCGAAAACGGTGAAGCGCTAAAGGAAAAGGCTTCTCAAATCCCCGAAAAAGTCGGAGCGTGTATCAACCTCAGCGAAGATAAAGCCCATCAGCTTTACAATACGCTTTACGAGATTTTGAACTCAATGGATAAATAATATATAAAAAATTCGCCTTCTCACTTACGAGAAGGCGAATTACTTATTACCTATTAACTATTGCTTATCATTAACCTTATCTTAATCATTATTAAATTGTTATACTATTTGACTAAACTTCGCTCTATACGCAAAAAGCTGAAACGCTTTCACGTTTCAGCTTTTTCTTCTCATCTGCATATCGTATGACATTCGGGTTAGGCGTTTTTCGCTTAAGAAATGCTCGCCGAGTTTCGCCAGCTTCATCAGCTTGCCTGGCGTAATCACCATCTTACCCTTAAGAGTTTTATCTATAGCGTATTTCGCGACATACTCGCTCGGAAGTCCTCCGACGGCGAAGCTCACGTCGGCTACCTTGTTGAACTCGGTATTGACAGGTCCGGGGCAAAGCACGCTCACCTTTACGTTTATTTTATCCCTGCGCATTTCTTCGTGGATCGCCTCGGTAAGGCGTACCACATAATTCTTCGAGGCGTAATAACTCGAAAAGGTCGGTCCCGCTAAGAATCCCGCCGCCGAGCCTACGTTAAGGATATAACCCTTATCGCGGCGAATCATATCCTTAATAAAGAGCTTCGTCAGGATATGAAGCGCCTTGATATTTGTATCGATAAGCTCAAGCTCTTTGTCGAGCGGTACTTCATTAAATTTGCCATAAGCGCCGAATCCCGCGTTATTTATAAGGAATTCAACGTTATCGTCCTTTACCTCGTCATATAATTTAAAGCAGTTTTCAGCTTTAGACAAATCTATCGGTACGATTTTAACATTAACGTTCTTTAACTCGTCTTTTAACTCAAGCAGCCTGTCCTCACGTCTCGCGGCCAAGATAAGGTCATAACCCTTTGAGGCTAAATACCGCGCCATATCGCGTCCCATACCACTGCTCGCGCCTGTAATCAATGCTGTCAAATCATCACCAACCATCAAAATCAATCGAACTCAGCGCCGAAGCCGCCGCTTATGCAGTCCTTCTGCTTAAGCAGTTCGTCATCGGTAACATTAGTAATATCTACAGAGAATTTGTTTTTATACTCGGTGAATTTCGACTTTCCGTCAGTTGACAGAAGATAAATTTTACCGTTTGTAAATACCAGCGCGTCGTCCGAATCGGAATCCTCTAGAAAATAACGAACAAAGTAGCCATCGCCGTTTTTAGAGGGCAGAATCTTATAGTTTATCTTATTTTCAATCTCGTCATCGTCTTGATTTGTTTTTTCCTCTAAAAGTGAAACGACTTCATCCAGCGCGTCTTCCCAGTCAAAATCATCCTCGTCATCCGCATCATCCAAATCGTCATCATCCGTTACAACGCTCGACGTTTTACTCTCGGCGGTTGAAGACTTTTCAGCTTCATTATTATTCGAACAGGAAGTTATTATTCCTATAGAGAATAATAATACCATTATAAGAGCAATTATTTTTAATCTCATAGCTTTCTCCTATTTTTTCAATGTACCGCTTACGCATTTACTCTGAGCCATAAGCTCGGCGTTCGTTACCTTAGTAATATCTACGGAGAAAAGATGATTATATCCCTGTACCTCCGCTAAGGAATCGTCGTCAATTACAATAACCTTTCCGTCCTTAAACACAAGCAGATCCCTCGCGGAAATCGAAGAAAGCGTGTATCTTACGAAGCACGGCGAGTTAGTGCTTGCGGGTAAAATCTTATAATCAAGATATTTCTCAACTATACTCTTGTCACCGTGAGTATAAGTTTCCGTAAGCCACTTAACGGTAGCCTCAAGCGCCTCGTTTGTAGAAAAATCCGTCTTTTGCACATCAACATTACCTGAACCATTGCAGGAACAGGAGGTTATAATTCCTGTAGAGAATAATGATATCACTACAATCAATAATATCGCGGTAATTCTTTTCACAATAAGCACATCCTTTAGTCAGTAAAAACATAGTCGGGAATCACTTCCCGACTATAATTTTAATATTTTATCAACACTTAGTCAAGTGAATTTTTCTGCTTAACGGGAACCTGCTTCTCATAGCAAGCGAAAGCGTCATCAACGAGTTTCTTCTCAGGTTTAGGAGAAATAAGGCTGACAACAGGTACAATAATAAGTCCCGCGAGCATCGCGAACGCGCCGCAGTTTATCGGCGACTGTAAAATAACTGGGAACATATCTCTAAAGAAAAGGTTAAGGAGCATAATTCCCGCTCCGAAAATAAAGCTTACCCAGCAGGAAGTTTTCGTAGTCTTTTTCCAGTACAGCCCGTAAAGGAAGGGAGCGAGGAACGCGCCCGCCAGAGCGCCCCACGACACGCCCATAAGCTGAGCGATAAACTTAACCGACTCGTCCGCGCTCTTTACCTGGTATATAGCGATAAACGCGGCTATAGCGATAAATACTACGATAAATATCCTTATAATCAAAACTTCCTTCTTCTGGCTCATTTTCTTTATAAAATTACCCTTTAAAAAGTCGATAGTCAAAGTTGAGGAAGAAGCGATAACGAGTGAGGATAAAGTTGACATCGAAGCCGAAAGCACGAGTATAACAACTATCGCGATAAGTATAGGAGATAAATTAGAAAGCATATTCGGGATAATCGAATCGAACACTATTGAGCCGTCGGGCGCTGTTTCGGGCGTAAATAAACGACCGAAGCCGCCGAGGAAGTAGCATCCGCCCGCTACAATAAACGCGAACGCGGTTGAGATAACCGTACCCTTTCGGATATGCTTTTCACTCTTTATAGCGTAGAACTTCTGAACCATCTGCGGAAGTCCCCATGTACCGAGCGAGGTAAGGATAACAACGCCTAAAAGATTGAACGGATCAGGACCGAAGAATGAGTTAAACGCTCCGGGAGTAGTTACCTGAGGATCTTTTACCATAGCCAATCCGTTGAGTGCTTCCATAAATCCGCCCTTACTCATAAGCACGGCTGCGATAACCGCTACAATACCGACGATCATAATAAGTCCCTGAATAAAATCGTTAATAGCGGTAGCCATATATCCGCCCGCGATTACGTAAATACCGGTAAGCACAGACATAATAACGATACACCATGTATAATCGATTCCGAAAGCCATACTGAACAGTCTTGAAAGTCCGTTATAAAGCGAAGCGGTATACGGAATAAGGAATATAAATGTTATAACCGAAGCGCCGATTTTCAGCCCGCCGCTTTTGAAACGTTTCCCGAAGAAATCGGGCATAGTCGCCGAGTCAAGATGCTGAGTCATAATTCTGGTTCTTCTTCCGAGGATTACCCACGCCAAAAGCGAACCGATAAGCGCGTTTCCGATTCCTATCCAGGTCGAAGCTATACCGTATTTCCATCCGAACTGACCCGCGTAACCGATAAAGATTACCGCGGAAAAATATGATGTGCCGTAAGCGAAAGCCGTAAGCCACGGACCTACGCTTCGTCCGCCAAGCACGAAACCGTTAACATCGGTAGCGTGTCTTCGGCAGTAGATACCTACGCCGATCATAATACCGAAGAATACCACCAGAAAAACCAGTGAAAGTATACCTTTTAAATCCATTTTTATTTCCTCCTTAAATTTATCGCTTTAAATGATTAAAGCGCAAATCTTTTAAAATAAACCTTTTCAAGGGACGTATCCCTTGAAAAGGATATTAAAAACAAGCTTAAAGCAATGACTTCGAGTCAATCTCATTCTGTTTAGCTACTACACTCTCGCCGCAGTACATTTTCCTTAAAACAGGCTTCTCGATTTTACCTGTCGGGTTTCTGGGAACGTCGGCAAAGATAAGTTTTCTCGGGCGTTTATATCGAGGTAATTCCATACAGAACTCATTAACCTCTTCCTCGCTTAAGGAATAATCGGGTTTAACCTCAATAACAGCCGCCGCGATTTCGCCGAGACGCTGGTCGGGAAGTCCGATAACGGCAACATCCTTTATAGCGTCATTAGAACGCAGGAAGTCCTCAATCTGAACGGGATAAATATTTTCTCCGCCCGAGATAATAACGTCTTTTTTACGGTCTACGAGATAGATAAAACCGTCCTTATCGTACTCAGCCATATCTCCCGTATAAAGCCAGCCCTCGTCGTCGAGAACCTCCTCGGTAGCCTTAACATCTTTATAAACGCCCTTGGTAACAGTGTTGCGGTTTTCGTCAACAATACGCACTTCCCAGCCGTAGCCCGCTACTCCTATAGCTCCGACCTTATCGGTGTTCTCAACGCCTAAATGAACGCATCCGGGTCCGATAGACTCGCTTAAACCGTAGTTTGTATCGTAACTGTGATTAGGGAACACAGTCTTCCAACGCTTAATAAGCGTCGGAGGTACAGGCTGAGCGCCTATATGCATTAATCTCCACTGACTCAGTTCATAATCGTCAAGATTGATCTTTCCGCTCTCGATAGCATCGAGAATATCCTGAGCCCACGGAACAAGAAGCCATACTATCGAACATCTTTCTTCACTTACGGTACGGATGATCCATTCAGGACTTACTCCGCGGAGTATAACAGCCTTACCGCCCGAATATAAACTTCCGAACCAGTGCATCTTAGCTCACGTATGATAAAGCGGCGGAATACACAGGAACACGTCATCCTTAGTTTGTCCGTGATGAGCATGTTCAACCTTAGCGGAATGCACAAGCGCCTTATGAGCGTGAAGAATAGCTTTCGGGAAACCCGTAGTACCCGAAGAAAAGTAAATAGCGCCGTAATCGTCGTCAGTAATATACACGCTCGGAGCGTGGGATGAACAGTAATGTATCAGCTTTTCGTAGCTGTCGGCGAATGACGGACACTCGTCGCCTACATAAAAAGTATTTTTTACCTTAGGAACCTTATCGAGGATCTCCTCTACCCTGCCGATAAACTCGGGTCCGAATACAAGCACATCGGAATCCGACTGCTTAAGGCAGTATTCGATTTCGTCAGCGGTATATCGGAAGTTAAGCGGAACAGCGATAGCTCCCATTTTCAGCGTTCCAAAATAAATCGGAAGCCAGTCGATGCAGTTCATAAGGAGAATGGCGACCTTATCGCCTTTCTTAACCCCTCTCGTTAAAAGCAGATTAGCAAATTGATTGGCTTTAACATCGAACTCGCCCCATGTAAGCTGTTTTCTGAACGCTCCAGAACGGTTAGACTCGATAAGAGAATACTCTCTCCATGTTACGTGAGGTATACTCTTTACCTCGGGATTAATCTCCACAAGCGCGATATCATCCTTAAAATAAGTCGCGTTTCTCGTTAAGAATTCTGTAATCGGCATAATCTTTCCATCAACTTTCTTTCATAGACATAAAAATACTCCATATCATATGGAGCTAACAATTTCTTATATATTATCGCTTTAAAGTGTTGAATTGTCAAGTATAAACAAAGATTGTAACATAACTTTGTAAGCCTTGCACAAAAGAAGGCTTGTTTTTTCGTTGAAATTGCTTAACACTTTAAAGCATAACAGCTTTAAAGCGTTAAAGTTTTTTTTATATTCACTTTAATCTGTACAGTTCCTCTCGTAAATGTGCTGTCCCCCTGACTTTATTGCCTTTGCCAAATTTCGTATAATTGGAAAACGTTCTTCGTTCGACTATTTCCCTATCACTTACAAATTAACTATAAACTATCAAATAAAAAACGGCTCCGCAGAGCCGCATTTTTTACTTATACTTTTCCTTCAATTTCTTAAGTATCATATTAGCGCACATATACACATTACCGCCGCCCATGGTAAGGATCAAATCCCCCGCCTCGGCATTTTCGCATACATATTCGGTAATATCCTCGAATGTATCAATACATTTTGAGTTCGGCACCTTAGCGCCCAAATCTGTCGAATAGATATTATACGTGTTAGTTTCACGCACAGGCAAAATCTCAGATATAATCGCCTCGTCGGGGATTTTTAAAGCCTCGGCGAAATCGTCAAGCAGCATAGCGGTTCTTGAGAAGGTATGAGGCTGGAATACCGCCCAAACCTTTTTGAATCCCATATTCATAGCAGCATTAAGCGTCGCGGTAAGCTCAGTAGGATGATGGGCAAAATCGTCAGCCACCGTAATATCCCCAGGTGTTCCGAGAATTTCAAAACGTCTGTGAACTCCACCGAATTTTTCAAGATTCTCCGAAATTTCCTTAGCTGTAGCTCCTAAGTAATGAGCTGTAGCTGCTGTCGCAAGCGCGTTATAAATATTATGCTTGCCTGGTACCATTAACTTGATTGTACAGAGCTTTTCTCCCCTTCTCATAAGGTCGAAGCTCTCGTGAACACCCTTATCGGCGCTGATATTCTCGGCGTAATAATCGTTTGAACTGTCAAAACCGTAAGTGATTTTAACGATCTTAACATCCTCGACAGCGTCCATAGTATTTTTATCGTCGCCGTTTAAGATAAGCGCGCCCGTAGTCTGTTTAGCAAACTGGTTAAACGATTTTTTTATATTATCGAGGTTTTTAAAATAATCGAGATGGTCGGCGTCAATATTAAGTATTACCGAGATAAACGGCGTAAGCTCAAGGAAGGTATCTACATACTCGCATGCCTCGCATACGATAATATCGCTCTGACCTACATAGCTGTTGCCCCCGATAAAAGGAAGTTTTCCGCCTATTATAGCCGACGGGTCGAATCCCGCGCCGATCAAAACCTGAGTCAGCATACCCGTGGTACTTGTTTTACCGTGAGTACCCGAAACCGCTATACTGCGGTTATAACGGCGGCAAACTATACCGAGCATAACGCTTCTCTCTATACAGGGGATACCGCGCTTTACTGCCTCAGCTCGCTCGGGATTATTTTCCTTAACCGCCGCAGAATATACAACAAGCTCCGCACCGTCGATATTCTCAGCCTTATGCCCCATAAACACGGGGATTCCGTATCCCTTGATTTTATCGAGAGTTTCTCCCTCGTTCATATCGGACCCCTGGATCTCAAAGCCCTCGCTCATAAGTATCTCGGCAAGCGGACACATTCCGCTTCCGCCTATTCCGATAAAATGTATTCTTTTTTTATTGTCGAGAAGATGGTCATATTTCATTTCAAAACCTCATTTCCCTGCATATAGCTTATTACCTCTATATTATATTGCTTTTCGGGATAAAAATAAATACCTTTTTGGAAAAATATAAATAATTCTCGCATATTGCCAAATTATGAGAAGAATGATAATATATTTTTATATATCCTCGTCATTCGTGGACACTCCTATCTTAAATACATATCCCCCCGTACGTTAATGTACTATGAAATTTTGGATAAGAAGATAAACGTTCTGCGCTCGACTGGTATTATGAGAACCGATAATCTAAAAAGGGGAAAACTATGAATAAAAACGACATTATAAAACTGAAAATCACCTCAATGACTGCTCAGGGCAGCGGCATCGGCAAATCCGAAAACGGTATCGTAATATTCGTACCCTTCTCCGCTATCGGCGACGAACTTGAGGTACGCATATTAAAAGTAAAAAAAACGTACGCGTACGGTAAAATAGAAAGAATTTTAAATCCTTCTCCCGACCGAATTGAACCTGATTGCAAAAATTTCGGAAAATGCGGCGGATGCGTATACCGTCATATCAGTTATAATTCCGAAAAAGAAATTAAACGTCAGCGCGTTATTGACGCGGTTGAGCGCATCGGCGGACTTAAGGATGTAAAAATCAATAAAGTTGTCGAGAATGACTGCATTAACCGTTACCGAAATAAGGCTCAGCTTCCCTGCCAAAATACCGAAAACGGCATAGAATTCGGCTTCTACGCTAATCACAGCCACCGAATCATCCCATGTTCCGACTGCCTTCTTCAACCCGAAGCCTTCAATAAGGTTATGAAAATCACGAAGGATTTTATGAACAACACAGCTCAGTCCGCTTATGATGAACGCACAGGCAAAGGCAAGCTCCGCCATCTGTACATAAGATATGCGGAGATGACCGACGAGTTAATGGTATGTTATGTTGTAAACGGAAACGGTCTAAAACGCGAAAATGAGCTTCTCGAACAGCTTAAAAATGAGCTTCCTAACCTTAAAAGCGTTGTTTTTAATTCTAATACAGAAAATACAAACGTTATTACAGGTCTTAAAAACCGCACCGCTTACGGTCGAGGTTATATCGAGGATATTTTATGCAGTAAAAAATTCAGGATATCTCCCCTGTCATTCTATCAGGTAAACCGCTCTCAGGCTGAAAAGCTCTATACAACCGCTAAGAATTACGCCGATTTAAACGGAAATGAAACTCTTTTAGACCTTTACTGCGGTACAGGTACTATCGGGCTCACTATGGCGGATAATTGCAAGGAGCTTATCGGCGTCGAGATTATTGAGGACGCGGTTAAGGATGCCGAAATCAATGCTCAAATCAACGGTATAAATAACACCCGCTTTATCTGCGCGGACGCCGCCTCCGCAG
>CAJOHT010000032.1 GCA_905234305.1 uncultured Ruminococcus sp.
AAGCTCCTCGAGAGTCGTCATCGTGTACTGTGTTACAATATTGCCGTCATTAGCGGAAAGCGGAACATAATCGGATACTGGCTTATCGGTAATAACAACTCCCGCAGCATGCATAGTAGCATGGCGCGGCATTCCCTCGAGCTTAAGGGCTATATCGATAATACTCTTTGTTTTGGCGTCGGTATCGTACATTTCCTTAAGCTCAGGAGATAGTTTTAAAGCCTTTTCTATCGTCATATTCAGCTCAAAAGGTACCAGCTTCGCTATTTTATCAACCGAAGCGTACGGAACCGCTAAGGCTCTGCCTACATCGCGGATAGAACCGCGTGCAGCCATCGTACCGAAAGCGATAATCTGGGCTACACGGTCGCTTCCGTACTTTCTTATAACATACTCTATAACTTCCTCGCGGCGTTCCTTACAAAAGTCGATATCAAAATCAGGCATACTGACGCGTTCAGGATTTAAAAAACGCTCAAAAAGCAGATTATACTTAATCGGGTCAACATCGGTTATTCCGATACAATACGCGCAAAGCGAACCCGCTCCCGAGCCTCTGCCGGGTCCGACAGGAATATCATTGTTTTTAGCGAACTGTACGAAGTCGTTTACAATCAAATAATAATCGACAAATCCCATACGGTTAACGGTTGACAGCTCATATTCAAGTCTATCAATCAAATCAGCGTCAGGTTTATCGCCGTAATGCTTTTTTAGTCCTTTATAACACTCGTTACGAAAATATTCGTAATGGTCTACGCCCTCAGGCAAATCAAATCTCGGTAATTTTCTTTCGCCGAACACAAACTCGACATTGCATCTGTCAGCTATAATTCGGGTATTTTCAAACGCTTCGGGAATATCTTTAAACAGCCCGCGCATCTCAGCCTCGGACTTAAGGTAATACTCCTCGCTCGAAAACTGCATACGATCTTCATCATTAATCGTTTTGTTAGTCTGGATACACAGGAGTATGGAGTGAGTTTGGCTGTCGGATTTATTAATATAATGCGCGTCGTTCGTAACTACAAGTCCTGCCCCGATTTCACGGGCGATTTTTATTAAATCGGGATTCACCCTAAGCTCTTCCTCTAAGCCGTGATTTTGAAGCTCGATATAATAATTATCCTTACCGAAAACGCTCTGATAATAAAGTGCTTTTTTCTTAGCTGCGTTATAATCGCCGCGTAAAAGCAGTTTAGGGATTTCGCCCGCTATACAAGCAGAAAGGCAAATAAGACCTTCGCTGTATTTTTCAAGAATCTCGTCGTCAATACGCGGCTTATTATAAAAGCCCTCGGTAAAAGCCAAAGAAACCAGCTTAATTAGATTTTTATAGCCTGTATTGTTTTCGCATAGCAGAATCATATGGCTGTAATCTTTATCTAAAGCGGCGTTTTTATCGAATCTGCTTCGAGGCGCTACATATACCTCGCATCCGATCACAGGCTTTACGCCTTCCTTTTTGCACGCACGGTAAAAATCCACGGCGCCGTACATAACGCCATGGTCGGTAATCGCGAGAGAGTCCTGCCCTAATTCGCGCGCTTTTTTCGGAAGCTCTAAAATCCTGCACGCGCCGTCTAGCAGACTGTATTCGCTGTGAACATGTAAATGAACAAATGACATCAGCTTTCAACTACCTTTGTTTTAACCGTACCGTCTTTAAAAGTTAAATTCAATATATCATCAATTTTTATTTCTTTAACAGAATTAACAACCGTTCCGTCCATTTCGGCAAAGCTATAGCCTCTTTGCAGTACCGAAACAGGATTAAATGCTTCAAGTTTAGCGCCCGTCTTTTTTATTGACTGCGAGGTATTTATAAAGCTGTTTTTTACAGCCGACTTCGCTCTTTCGCATAAATAATCAAGCGAAGAGTTTAAGCTGATTATGTTTTTTTCAGGCGAGTTTTTTAAAAGCAGATTCTTACATTCGGCTAAAAAATTGATTTGGCTTTTCAGCTTATTATCCATAATTGAGCTTAAATACTGGCGCTGGGAATTATAATAGCTCAAAAGCTCCTCCCTGTCAGGAACAGCAAGCTCAGCGGCGGCTGACGGAGTCGGCGCTCTTAAATCCGCGACAAAATCGCAAATCGTAAAATCGGTTTCGTGACCGACAGCCGAGATAACGGGGATATTAGAAGCGTATATAGCGTAAGCGAGGTTTTCGTCATTAAACGCCCATAAATCCTCTATAGAACCTCCGCCGCGTCCTATAATTATAACGTCGGCAATATCGTACTCGTTAAACAGATTAACGGCGTTGATAAGCTGCTCAGGAGCGCCCGCGCCTTGCACCAAAACAGGACAAAGTACAATATCAACCGCGGGAAAACGTCTTGTAAGAATATTTTTGATATCCTGAACCGCCGCTCCTGTCGGAGAAGTGATCACGCCGACGGTTTTTGGAAATTCGGGAATAGGTTTTTTATGTTCTTCGGAAAATATCCCTTTTAATTCCAGCTTCTTTTTAAGCTGTTCAAATGCAACGGTCAGCGCACCGATACCGTCGGGCTGCATATCCTCAACATATACCTGATAACCGCCTGTAGGCTCATATAATGACACTCGGCATAAAGCAATAACTTTCATACCTTCTTCGGGTTTGAATTTAAGATTGCGAGCGCTTCCCGCGAACATCACAGCTCGTACTACAGCATTCTTATCCTTTAAAGAAAAGTAGATATGTCCGCTGCGGTAATGGTCGGTAAGGTTGCTTATTTCACCCGTCAAAAACACGCTCGATAACCTAGGGTCATTATCAAGCAAAGATTTAACATAATAATTCAATTGAGAAACCGTTATAATTCGCGGTTTACTGAATTCGGGATTATTCATTTTCAGCCTTCCTGAAAGTAAGATACGCGATACCAGCGGCGTTATCCGATGAAAATTCGGGTTCGGCAAAATACGCGCCGTACTTAGATTTAAAGGATTTTTTTATAATTGAGTTCGACATAACTCCTCCCGCGTACAAAATCGGAAGTTCGCCGTATTTATCTATAAGTTTATCCGTCATTTCGCCAAGAGTATTCTCTATATATTTCAAGCAATACGCGGCGATATATTCTTTAGAAGAATTATTATCAAAGAGCTTTTTGCATATATTCTCGATACCGCTCAAACAGCAGTTCTCACCCTTAAGGGTAGGCTTTTTTATTTTTAGTTCGGTTGTATTTTTAAGTGCCAGCTTTTCAAGCTCTTTACCGCAGGGAAAATCAAGTCCGAGCATAACCCCTACCCTGTCTATAGCCTGTCCCGCGTTTAAGTCAAGAGTTTCGGCAATGATCTTAAGTTTAAAACCGTTGCCTTCGGGCTCTGCTAATACGGCTTCGGTAGTACCGCCGCTGACGTGAAACGCGATAAAACGCTCATTAAAAAGCGCCTCAGCCCCAGCGCTGTATATCGCGGCTGCGATATGCCCCTCCTGATGAGAGAACTCATATAACGGTACATTTAACGTATCGCTTATTATCCTCGCCGTATTATGTCCGACAGTAAAACAAGGCATATACGAGCCTTCAACGGGACGCGGTTTAACGGATACGCCTACCGCTTTAATTTTATCAGGACTAATCTCTTTAATTAAATCTCCGTATAAAGAATGAAGCTGAGCGGTGTGATGAAAAACCGCGTCGGACTGTCTGAGTCCAAGCTCACCCCTTTTTACTGGCAGGAGTTTTTTTCGCTGAAATACTTCCCCGCTGTCATTAATAACTGCAACTGAGGTTGTGTAATTACTGGTATCTATTCCTAAATAATACATTTTAATCTCTCGAAATCGCGCCGAGTACACCGTTAACGAATTTACTCTCGTCCACAGTATATTTTTTCGCAAGCTCTACCGCTTCATTCACAGCAACGCTTTCCGGAATATTTTCATTGAACTTCATCTCGTATACCGCAAGCCTGAGAATAGCGAGGCTCGGCTTAGAGATACGCTTAATCGTCCAGCCCTTTTTAAGATGGGATGAAATCAGCCCGTCAATATATTCAAGGTTATCATAAACGCCGCTTGCTATCTCTTTAGCGTAGGAGTCAAATTCAACCTCTCGGCTTTCCTCGGCGTTTGCTATTATTTCTTCCAACGGTTCCTCGTTGAACAGCTTCTCAAAAACAAGAATAAAGCCCTGCTCTCTGGCTTTAAAACGTGAAATCTTATTATCCATATTAACCCTGCTTTACGTTAAAATATAGTTTGAGTATATCACATTTAAAAAAATAAAGCAATCCGTTTATCGCGGATTGCTTTACAACTTAAAAGATATTATTCAAATGTCTTTCCTCTTTTTTCAAAATATATATCGGGAGTTTCAGCCTTATATAAATCAGGCACAAGAGAGTAAACATACTGAGCGTAGGTTATAGGATTGCCGTCGCTGTCCGTTTTCATAGGACGCTCCTCATCCTCCCAAATCAATGAAGCGTATTTAAAAAGGTCTTTATCGATATAAAAACCGATTTTCTCGGGAGTATACCTGTCGGAAGCGCTTAAATAGCCCTTCATAAGTTTTTTCAGCTTAGCAATATCTTTAGCGTCATACGCTTCCTTGAGCGCGTCGCGTTTATTTCTGAGGCGGTACCAGTTATCTATACGGTCAACGCTTCGGCGGACACGCATAAAGGTATGCATAGCCTTATTAACAGGGGGATTATGAACCTTGCCCATCCAATTATTGTAATTCATTTTGCTTACGGCGATATCCTTAAGACTTACCTCATCGTCTTTAATATACTCGAGATATTCTTCATAAGGAAGGTCGGAATCATAAATCACAGTCGAGCGGTCGGTTCCGTTAAGCTCCTCGGAAATTTTCTGTTTCCAATCGCTCTGATACAAAGACTCAAAGTATTTTTCGTAGTCGGTATATACATTAAGCTGTCTTCCCTCGAATTCATACTTAGTAACATTAGTATATAAATCGATAGGGAGTTTAACTACACGGCTTCTGTCAGTCATATAAGCCAGGCAATTCTCAACGATTTTCTGACCCTCAACACGTTTTTCTTCAGGTATAAAACGCGGCGATGTAAAGGGCTTTTCAGCCTTAAGGTTTCCGTCAATAATATAATTAACAAACTCCTCTTTAGACATTTTACGGCGTTTAAAAATACCTTTATGAATATAATTAGCGTTTTCGAGCTTAATTCTGCTGTAGATAAACCTTCTGAATATTTTTATATGAGTAATACGGGTAGCGAGCTTAAATAAAGCTACCCAAAACGCGTAACCTCTCTGACCGTAATTCTCCAGCTGAAGGAAACGCTCGCATCCTCGTATATCATTAGACGGTTCAAATTCACGAGTCGGGAAAAGATTTACGTGGATACCGTGAGAAATATGTTTCTCAGCCGAGCCGCCGTCAAACAACAGAGTAGTTTTATCGGCGTACCTGAACTTAAGCATATACAAATCGGGATTATTCTTCCAAGATTCAATAAAGCGCTTATCGCTTAAGTTTTTATTTACATACTCCTCGAATTTAATAATATCCTGAAGAGGCATCATTACATTAAAGTAACACTGCTCGGCGTCAAAATGCTTATGATTAATAACATAACCTGCGGTAGTACCCGCGACAACATAATGAAGATTTTCTTTTTCGCATATTTGCGCGATCTCGTCAACAAGATTAAGAAGTTTAGCCTGTACGTCAGTCAACTTAAGCACCTCTTTTCTTTCTTATATCGAGATGAAGAAGTCCGTCGTTTGAATTCTTCATAACGTCATCGTAGTATTTATCGGCAGTTTCTTTATCGCCCTTAAAGAAAGCGATATCGCCGAGAGCTTTTTTGCATCTGTCGTTATCGGGAGAAGTTTCAAGGAACGCTTCTATAAGTTTTTCGGCTGTATCGAAATCCTTCCTTATAACCTTAATCTCGATATTAAAAAGCTGGATTTCCTTAGAATAAGGATATTTTTCAACCGCGTCGGCAATAAGCGCCTCAGCCTTATCGTAATCCTTATATACCATAGCCGCTTTAATATCGCAGGCAGCGTCTACAAGGCTGTAGAGCTGTTTGAATTTTTCGTCGGGATTAAAATTATTTGCGTTACGGACTTTATAAAGTTTAATCGCGGAAGTAATATCGTTCCTGCCGTAGAGCATATTATACATAGCGGCGTAGAAATTATCGTCACCGATATCAAGATAATTCTCCCAGTAGCGGATACTTCCTCTCATCTGCTTTGTATAATAATCATCAAAAATTTCATCAAGAGTTTTCAGCTTTTCAGGCGAGGAAGCGTCACATAAAAAGTCTAAATCAGCATTAAGCTCGCTCAGTTTTTTCTCAACCTTCAGTTTCGCGAGCTTGCCGAGCTTTTCGTGAACTAAATCGAGGTGCTTACCTATACGATAGCCTTCCTCAACAAGAACTTCCTTAGCCTTAAGTCTTTCAGCCTTAATCTGGTTTTCATCAAGAAGGCGCATATAATCGGAAACATAATCCTCGCAGGAAATACCTGTATGCGACATTTTTGAATGATGCTTTTGGTGAGCTGGATAAATATTCCAGTCGTAACCGTAATAATATGTCAAGCTCTCGGCATAACGCGCCGAGATAGGAAATTTATGCCCTTCAAAATCAGCATAGTATACGTCATCATAGAATTTTTTCGGAGAAATTGACGTAGGTCCGAATTTACGGGCAGATACGCTTATATAGGTATCGCAGTCATCATAATGCTTATGGAAAAGCTGCTCCTCTATTTTCTTAAGAGTCTTTTCCCTGCCGATACGCTTTTCCATCTTCTTATAGCTGTTATAATACTCCATCTGCTTATCGGTCTTATAACGGAAATGGCGATAGCTTTTGTTAGCGTACTCGTCGTAAGCATAGTACATATCTATTATTTTCTGCTTTTCAACAGGATCTCCAGGAAGCTCAAGGAAATAGAATACATCTATACACTGTCCGCAAATAGGTTTCCAGAAAGCAAAGTTGGAGCTTAAACGGATACTCTCAACATCAATATAACGTCCGAATGTACCAGGGAAATCCCTGTCCACACGGTTATCGCCGTATACACGTTTTTTAGGGTCAAGCTCCTTCTTACAAGCCTCAACCCATTTATAGTAGTTATCCTCAGTCATATTGATATCGATATCATCATCCCATGGGATAAAGCCCTCGTGGCGTATAGCGCCGAGAGTTGTTCCGTAGTCAATAAAATACTGAATGTCATATTTTTTGCAGATCGTATCGATCTCAAGCAATAAGTTTACTAAATAGTTTTGTGTAGCATCCATTTTCAATTACCCTTATTCTAAGTTTTCTCTTCTTTGTTTCATAAGTACATATCCCTCAAAAAGGTCAAGGTCTTCCTTAGTGGTGATTTTAATATTAGTCTGGCTTCCCTTCGAGAAATATATCGGTTTTTTAAGCTCATACATCAAAGTAGTAGTATGAGGCTCTACGCGGTCTATCGCTCCCGTTTCAATTCCTTCCTTATAAAGGTCGCATATAAACTTAAACTGAAACGCGTGAGGAGAATTCATACAAACTAAGGTGTCGCGGTCAATATATCTTGTCGACTTGCCGTCATCATCCTTATAACCCGAAAGCAAAATAAACGGTGTTGTAGAAATAGCGTTGCCCTTTTCGGCGCAGACTTTTATCGCGTCGGAGATAATATCGCCCTCAACAAACGGCGAAGCTCCGAAATGGATAAGAAGGATATCGTCGTCGTCAACCTTGCCCTTAAGAAAATTAACTCCGTTCATAACCGAGCCCTGGAACGTGCTTCCGCCCTCGGTAATCCATTTTACCTTATCGAAGTTATACTCCTTTACCATCTCTTTTAGATATTCGATATGACTTTCAACACAGACAATCTCAATAGCGTCAACCTCGGGATGAGAATTAAACTTTTCGATTGTATAAGCAAGCACGGGTTTACCTAAAACCTCAATAAACTGCTTAGGACGGTCAGCCCCTACTCTTGAACCAACTCCGCCAGCGAGTATTACGGCTATATTCATTATTCGCCACTCTCCCAATCCTTGAAATATTAAGCGCGTTATTAACAACATCTAGTTAACTATTTTATATTTTATACTATATTTCGTAAATAATCAATTTATTTTACAACAATGTAATAAAACGTGAGAGCGTTACGCCCTCACGTCATCAAATGGTAACGATTGTAATTTTATTGAACCCGATATTTGCCGCATTCTGCACAGTTGACTTAACTAAAATCGGCTTAAGTTTCTTAAGCTCTTTTT
>CAJOHT010000033.1 GCA_905234305.1 uncultured Ruminococcus sp.
CGATATAAAAGCGCTTGAAAAAGGGCTTAAATACGTTATACTTACTCACGGCCATTATGACCATATAGGCTACGCGCGTCAGCTTGCCGAGGAATTTTCCGCTAAAATAGTTTGCGGAGTAAAAACCAATGAATTTTTAGCCGATAACCGTCTGAACCACAGCGCGTATCATCCCGATTTTCCAATAATAACTCCCTTTAAAGGCGATATACTTTTAAATGACGGAGATACATTTATGCTCGGCAATACTGAATTTAAGTACATTTCAACCCCTGGGCATACCAAGGACAGCGGGTGTTATATCTTTGACGACTGTATACTCAGCGGAGATACGCTTTTTAAACATTCATACGGTCGTACCGATTTACCTACGGGTAATGACGGCGAAATGATAAGCTCTATACGCCGTTTAAAAAATCTTGAGGGTGATTATAATGTTCTCCCGGGTCACGGACCGATTTCCGAGCTTGATTACGAGAGAAAATATAACCCTCTTATGAGCAGAGTGTAAAATGAATTTATATATAATAAACCATAGCTTTCATTATGAGCTTGAGAATTTGACGCGGCTTTTTTATCCTAACGAAAAGATTAACGTTATAAAGGATAATACCGATTTTAAGCCGCCCTTTATAAAAACCGAGCTTAGCGATAGCTTGAATGTAGAAGTAAATATCGGCGGCTTTTTCGATAAAAAAACCGCTGCGCTTTCCGACGACGAGGAAAACGAGCGGATGATGTGCGAGTTGCTGTATAAGCTGCTTGTTCATAAAACTTCGGTAAGACCTCCGTGGGGTATGATTACAGGAGTGCGTCCCGTAAAACTTTACCGAGCGTTAAAGGAAGAAAACGGAGAAGAAGCTGCGGACAGTTATTTTAAAAACAAGCTTTTTGTCAGTGATGAGAAAATAAAGCTTGCTAAGCTGACCGAGAAAACCGAGAAAAAATTTCTTGATCTTTCGCGAAAGGATTCTTTCAGCCTTTATATCGCGGTACCTTTTTGTCCGTCAAGATGTAAGTATTGCTCGTTTGTACAGGCGAGCGTAGAACGTTCAAAACATCTAGTCGAGCCTTATGTCGAGCTTTTATGCAGGGAGCTTGAATATACTGCGGAAATCGTTAAAAAACTGAATTTGAGGCTGGAGACCGTTTATATGGGCGGAGGTACTCCTACTACCTTAACCGCTGAGCAGATGTCGCGCGTGTTAAGGACGGTAAACGATAATTTCGATATAAGTACTTGTCGTGAGTTTACTGTTGAGGCGGGACGTCCTGATACCGTTACCGAGGAGAAATTAATTTCTTTAAAAGAAAATAACGTAAACAGGATTTCAATTAATCCCCAGACTTTAAACGACGAGGTGCTTAGGGTTATCGGCAGAAAGCATACCGCGCGCCAGACTCTTGACGCTTACTCGCTTGCTCGCAAAATCTGCTTTGAATGTATTAATACCGATTTAATAGCGGGACTGCCTTCTGATACGGTTGAGAGCTTTAAAACTACGCTCGATAGTATCTGCGCGATTGCTCCCGAGTGCGTTACTGTTCATACGCTTTCTATGAAACGCAGTTCAACCTTAACTCAGGACGGTTCTCAGATCAACGCGGAGGATTGCGATAGAACGTCCGAGATGCTTAGATACGCCTTTGGTAAACTGAAAGGCGAGCGGTATATCCCTTATTATCTGTACCGCCAAAGCCGTATGGTCGGTAATCTTGAGAATACCGGCTGGTTTAAAAAAGGCTATGAAAGCCTTTATAATATCTACGTTATGGACGAGACCCATACTATTCTCGGTTGCGGAGCTGGTGCCGTAAGCAAGCTCAAGGATCCTTATTCGAACTATCTCAAGCGTATATTTAATTTTAAATATCCATATGAATATATCGGCAGGTACGAAGAACAGCTGGAGCGTAAGGATCAGATATGTTCATTTTACTCAAACTGTCTAAAAAACACTGTCAGTGATTGATATTTATATCCTGTGGTGGTATAATTATACTGTACTATATTACAAATACATAAATTGAAAGGAAGTTTTATTATGGCAATTTTTGATGATGTAGTAGTTAACGCGAAATCGGCAGCTTCGGCTGTATCAAAAAAAGCAGGGGGGGGAGATTTTTGATTTATCAAAGCTCAGAATTTCTCTCGCCAGCTTAAGAGGCGAGCTTAATAAGCAGCATCAGGCTTTAGGTGAGGCTGTATTCAATAATGACCCCGTTGAGGAAATCGAGGCTATTAAGGCTGAAATCGCTTCTGTTAAGCAGAATATTTCCGATATAGAGAGTATTCTCGCGAGCGCTAAGAATACCGTTACCTGTCCCGCTTGCGGCGAAAAGCTCAATAAGAGCGCTCAGTTTTGCTCAACCTGCGGAACAGCGATCCCTAAAGTTGAAAATCTTTGCGCTTCTTGCGGTGCTAAGCTCGTTGAAGGCGCTAAGTTCTGTGCTATCTGCGGAACTAAGGTAGAAGAAACCGAGAAATAATATAAAAGGTGATTTAGCGTGTCAAAAAAGTATAACGCTGTAAAAAACGCGGACAGTAACGCCTCTCAGACATTTCTGAAAGGCGCTGCCGTTATGACTATGAGTATGATTATCGTTAAAGTCTTAGGCTTTCTCGATAAGATTTTAATAAGTAATCTGTACGCATATTTCGGCGACAGCTACGCCGCTATAGGTACAGGTCTTTACAGCAACGCCTACGAAATCTATATTCCGCTTTTTACTATCGCGACGGCGGGATTTCCGATAGCGGTCTCAAGGCTTATTTCCGAGAGCTTATCTCAGAAAAGATATAATGACGTAAGGCAGATACATAGAGTCTCAAAGCCGTTCTTCGCTATTACGGGTACAGTATGCTTTTTGATAATGTTCTGCTCGAGTTTCTTTTATATTAAGGTTATCAACTCGCCGTACTCGCTTTACGCGATGCTTATGCTTTCTCCCGCGATATTGTTCGGATGTCTTGTATCGATTTACCGAGGTTATTTTGAGGGACAGAGGAATATGTTCCCGACTGCTATTTCCGAGGTAATAGAGGCGGGCTCTAAACTTATTTTCGGACTCGGCATAGCCTATGTTATTATGAAAATCGGAAGCGACGGCTATAAGGCTAACGGTACCGTATTCGGACTTACCTTCTCGGGTAAGAACGCCGAGCTTGACGCTATGTATACGATAATGTCGTTCTCGGTAGCGGGTGCTATTGCGGGAATCGTACTCGGCAGTATAGCTTGTTTTCTGTTCTTATATCTCCGCTATAAAATCGGCGGCGACGGTATCCCTGAGGAGTATTACAGGACTTCCGTAGAGGCGAGATCTAAGAAAGAAACGTTTAAAAGAATGTTTAAAACTGCTATACCGATAGGACTTACCGCGCTTGTAATGAATATCGGAACGCTTATCGACGCGGCAGTGATCCAAAATGTTCTTCATTCGCTCGCGATAACTGACGGAAAAGAAATTGTCGCCCAGTACAAGACTATGGGTGTGAATCTGTCTAATCAGATTTCTAAGAACACAGAAAAAATTACTCTGCATACCGCGTTATGGGGCTGCTACGGAGCGGCGCTTCCGCTTATGCAGCTTGTCACAGCCGTAACTCAGGCGTTCGGAACCGCGGCTATGCCTAATGTGGCGAGCGCGTGGACTAAGGGCGATAAAAAAGAACTTAAAACCTCGATAGAAACTGTTTTAAGGCTTACTATGCTATTTACCTTACCGACTGGCTTAGGGCTTACGGCGCTCGCGGAGCCGATTATGGATATAGTTTACGCGAGCCAGACTCAGGTAATAATCGGCGCTCAGGTGCTTAAGGTTATGGGCTTCACAGCTATCGTGATCGCTTGTGTTGTGCCTATTTGCAGTATGCTTCAGGGAATAGGGCGCGTTGATCTGCCGCTTAAGATTTACACAATGGGTATTATCATAAAGGTGGCTACAACGTGGCTTTTCGTAAGGATTGTATCTATTAATATCCAGGGCGGTTCCGTAGGCTCGCTTATAGCCTACAGCATAATGCTCGTTGTAGGTATGTTCCTGCTTGTTAAGCATTCGGGAGTAATGCCCGATTTTGTATCAACCGTTATCAAGCCGCTTATATCGGCTATAGCGTCTGCTTTAGCGGCATATTTCTCATTTATTTTACTTATAAATTGGCTGCCGTTAATCGCTTCAGCCCTGATTTCTATTGTGATTGCGGGCATTATATATATTACAATCCTGTTACTATTAAAGACTTTTACCCGAAATGAGCTTAAATTCTTGCCAAAAGGTGAAAAAATTGTAACTATACTTGAAAAATATCATTTAATAGGGTAAAATACCTTTGTCCTTCGATAAATACTGCGTTTTGGAGTGATTAAGGTGGATTTCACTAAGAAGGAAACTTTTGATTTTTACGACCTCGTTGAGATAATGAAATTCTTAAGGGCGCCTGACGGATGCCCGTGGGATAAGGTTCAGACTCACGAGTCGATTCGAAGTAATTTTATCGAAGAAACATACGAGGTTATTGAGGCTATCGACAATAAAGACAGCGAGCTTCTTAAGGAAGAGCTTGGCGACGTTATGCTGCAGGTTGTTTTCCACAGCGAGATGTCTGCCGAGGAAAACGAGTTCGATATAAACGACGTTATTAACGATGTGTGTAAGAAACTCGTTGAAAGACATCCTCACGTATTCGGCGACGTAAAAGCCGATAACAGCGAGGAAGCTCTTAAAAGCTGGGATAATGTAAAGATGGCTAAGAAATCTCAGAAAAAGCAGTCCGAGGCTATGGACAGCGTGTGTAAGGCGCTTCCGTCCTTGATGAGGGCTGAGAAAATTCAGAAAAAGGCGGCTAAGGTCGGCTTTGACTGGGATAACGTTGACGGAGCGCTTGATAAGATTGTTGAGGAAACCGAAGAGCTTAAGCAGGCGGTTTCTGAGGGCGATTCAAATGCCCAGGCTGAAGAGCTTGGAGATTTACTTTTCTCCGTAGTAAACGTATCCCGATTTCTAAAGGTAGACTCCGAGAAAGCGCTTTACGACGCTTGTGATAAGTTTACCGACCGTTTTAAATCGTTAGAGCTTCTCGCTGAAAAGCGAGGCATTGATATTAAAACGGCTTCACTAAGTCAACTGGATTCCCTTTGGGAAGAAGTTAAAAAATAAATTTTTGGAGGAATTAAACTATGAACAAAACAGAGTTAATTGCTGCAGTTGCAGAAGCAAGCGGAATCTCTAAGAAGGATGCCGAGAAGGCTGTTACCGCTACAGTAGATACAATTGTTGAAGCTATCGCTAACGGCGACAAGGTTCAGCTCGTAGGCTTTGGTACATTTGAGCAGCGTCAGAGAAACGCTCGCACAGGTGTAGATCCCAGAACAGGCAACAAGATTGAGATTGCCGCTTCTAAGGTTCCCGCTTTCAAAGCAGGTAAGGCTTTCAAGGACGCTGTAAATAAGTAATTTAGATTATTTATTTAAGGGGTCGGCTCGTTATGAGCCGACCTTTGTTTCTTGAAAATAAGATTTCTAACCATATATCCTAAAATGAGGTAAATATGAGACTTGATAAATTTTTAAAGGTGTCGAGAATTATAAAGCGCCGTACCGTAGCTAATGAAGCGTGCGATGCGGGCAGAGTGTTAGTTAACGGCAATACGGCAAGAGCCTCTTACGCCGTTAAAACAGGCGATATAATCGAAATAACTCTCGGCTCAAGAAATATCAAAATCCGTGTTAAGGAGATCAACGAACACGCTACAAAGGAAAACGCTCCTCTGATGTATGAGGACGCGACATAAATATTAAGAATCTTCCATATAATAAACAAGAATTATATGGAGGAATTTTTATGATGGAAAACTTACATAAACCGCAGAGCCTTATACTTGAAAACAGAGCTAATCTCAGCCTTACGGGAGTGGAGGATGTTATCGGGTTTAATGACGAAACAGTAAGCCTCAGCACATCCGCTGGGGATTTAGTTGTAAAAGGCTCTAAGCTGCATATTAACAAGCTAAGCCTTGACACGGGCGAGGTTGAAATCGACGGTACCGTAAGTCTTATACATTATACCGAGAATAAATCCGAAAAAGGCTTTATCGGGAGGCTGTTTTCCTGATGGAGTTTACGCTCTATGAGTTGTTAACGGCTTTTTTATTTTCGACAGCTCTGGGATTTATGCTGGGCGTAGCTTATGAGCCTGTACGAATATTACACCTTATAGGTTTTAGCGGAAAGCTCGCATATTTTATTACCGATACGCTTTTTATGATATTTTGCGGGATAGTTACTTTCTATTTTTCGCTGGCGATGCTTGAGGGTAGAATAAGAGGCTTCGTAATATTCGGCGAACTTATCGGATTTTTTGTTTTCAGGTATACTTTAAAGCCTGTTTTCGATAAAATATATACTCCGATAATCAAACTTTTGAAAAAAATATTGAAAAAAGTATTGAAAATCGGTAGAAAAGTGATGTATAATATTAGAATAAAGCTGAATAAAAAATTTTCCGAATTAAAAAGTAAGGTTTTTATATATGAAAAAAGAAGATACGAAAAACGAAAAAATCGCCGAGGAAAAGAAAGGCGATTTAAAAGAGGTACAACCTCAAAAAAGAAAACGCAGTAAAAAGTTCCTGCTCCTGTATGTAGCGTTAGCGGCTTTTGTTGTATATGCGGCGTTTACGATAATTAATCAGAGTATCGAGATTAGCGATAAAAAATCAGAACTTGAGAATATAAATAAACAGCTTGAGATTGTTGAGATTAAAAGCGATTATTTAAAGGAGATAAAGAACTATAAGGGTAAAGATTTAAGCGAGTATATGGAGAATATTGCCCGCGAGGATCTTGATTATATTAAAAACGGCGAAAGAATTTTCGTCAATGTTGCGGGGGATTAATTTAATCCTAAAACGGGGTAGAGAATGAGCGTAGAAATCGGAAAAATATTAGACGGTAAGGTTTCGGGTATTTCAAAATTCGGAGCTTTTGTGGACTTGCCTGACGGAAGCACGGGAATGGTACATATTTCCGAGATTTCGCAGTCTTACGTCAGCGAGATAAAAGATTTCCTGAAACTCGGCGACGAGGTTAAGGTTAAGGTTCTTTCCACCGAAAACGGGAAAATTGCTCTTTCAATTAAGCAAACCCAGCCTAAACCTGAAAATAAGCCTAAGAAAAAATCCGATTTTAAAGCTCGTAAACCGTATAAGCCTGCTCCGCCCGTTACAAGCCCTGGGGACTTTGAGTGGCAGAGCGCCCGTCCCGAGGCGCCGTCCTCTTTCGAGGATATGATGTCCGTATTCAAGAAAACGAGCGAGGATAAGATTTCTGATTTAAAGAGGTCGTCGGGTGAGTCGAGAGGCTATAGCCGCAGAGGAATGAAGAAATAAGTAATAAGTAATAGGTTAGGAATTGTCCTGACCTATTTTAATATAGGGAATTTTTATGGATAAACTAAGATTTTGCGCGCCGTGTATTCTCGGCGTAGAGGGAATATGCGCTAATGATTTAAAATTTAACGGCTTTGAAGATGTATCCGCTGAAAACGGAAGAGTGTATTTCAGCGGAGATTTTTCCTCGCTTGTTAGAGCTAATCTTATGTCGCGCTATTGCGAGCGTATTCAGATTGTTATGGGTGAGTTTGAGGCTCTTACATTTGACGATTTATTTGAAGGTGTTAAAGCTATAGAATGGGAGCGTTTTATAGGCAGGTTCGATGCTTTCCCTGTAAAGGGCAGCTGCCTTGACTCAAAGCTCCGCTCAGTTACAGACTGCCAGAAGATTATAAAAAAAGCCGTGTGCGATAGATTATCCTTAAAATACTCTGTTGAACATTTTGAGGAAAGCGGCAGCCTTTATCAAATTCAGTTTTTGATTAGAAAAGACAAGGAGAGTATTCTTATTGATACCTCGGGCGAGGGGCTTCATAAACGCGGCTACCGTGCGTTATCAAACGACGCTCCGATTAAAGAAACTCTGGCGGCGGTTATGGTTGACCTTATGAGAGTGAGAGGTTCTCATTTTGTAGTAGACCCGATGTGCGGCAGCGGTACTATCCTTATTGAAGCGGCTATGAAAGCTATGAGAATCGCTCCTGGACTTAACCGTAGTTTTATATCCGAAAGCTGGAAGCAGATTCCCGACTCGTTATGGAAAGAAGAAAGAGAAAGGCTTAAGTCGCAAATTTATTATGATTGTACCTTTAAGGCGATAGGTTATGATATTGATGAAAATGCTCTCGATTTAGCCGCTATGAACGCCGAAAAAGCGGGAGTAGGGGACAGAATCGTTTTTATAAAGCGCGATATAAAGGATTTTGAGTTTGATAACGAATACCAGACTACTATTGTTAACCCTCCTTACGGCGAGCGTTTGCTAGATATAGATGCCGCCGAAAAAATATACAAAATAATGGGCGAAAAATTTATACCTCAACAGGGTAAGAGCTACGGGGTAATTACCGCTGACGATGATTTCGAGAAAGTATTCGGCAGAAAAGCCGATAAACGCCGCAAGCTCTATAACGGAACCTTAAGATGTCAACTGTATATGTATTTTAAAAAATCTTAATTCTTATATATTAATTAAATTGTCTTTTCCTATTGTATTTACCAAAAAAATGTATTATAATTGATGTATATTTATAATATTCTACAAGGAGGTAACACTATGAGTAAGAATAAAATTGCAGTTTTAACAAGCGGCGGTGACGCTCCCGGTATGAACGCCGCAGTGAGAGCGGTTGTCCGCGCGGCTATAGCTAAGGGTATGGACGTTTACGGAGTATACCGCGGATATAACGGCCTTTTGAACGGTGATGTAGAAAAAATGAACCTTCGCTCGGTTTCCGATATTATCGGCAACGGCGGTACAATGCTTTATACAGCGCGAAGCGAGGAGTTTAAAACCCTTGAGGGTCAGAAGAAAGCCGCTAAGCATTGTCAGGAACTTGGCATTAACGGCGTTGTTGTTATAGGCGGTGACGGCTCTTTCGCGGGAGCGCGCGCTCTTACAAACGCTGGCGTTAACTGTATCGGCGTTCCTGGTACAATCGATAACGATATCGCCTGCTCAGAATATACTATAGGCTTTGATACGGCTATGAATACCGCTATTGCGATGATAGATAAAATCCGTGATACTGCTCAGTCCCACGACCGCTGTTCTATTGTTGAGGTTATGGGTAGACGTTGCGGAGATATCGCTTTACAGGTAGGTATTTCATGCGGAGCTACGGCTATCCTGGTTCCCGAGGTTGAACACGATATTGAGAAGGACGTTATCGCGCGTATTATCGATACCCAGAAAACAGGCAAAAAGCATTTTATAATAGTTGTTGCCGAGGGCGTAGGCGGAGTAAACGACCTCGCTAAATATGTTGAAAGACGTTTGGGAATCGAAACAAGAGCTACGATTCTCGGTCATGTTCAGCGCGGAGGTTCTCCGACAGTAAGAGACAGAGTGGTAGCTTCTATGATGGGTCATAGGGCCGTTGAGCTTTTAGCCGAGGGCCAGGGCAACAGAGTTGTAGCTATGAAAGAAAACAAAATCGTCGACTTCGATATCACCGAGGCGCTTGATATGCCCAGAGTATTTAACAAAGAGCTTTACGATATCGCTAAGACTATTTCTATCTAAATTAAAAGGCGCAGTTTTTGCGCCTTTACATTTATTATTTGCGGGTTAAGTATGGAAAACAGGGAAATAATTTATTTTGGATTAGCTTTTGAAAAATTTGATATTCTTGATTTTACCGAGGATTTTTTCGCGGGAGTACGCTCAAATTATTTTAACAGCGGTCGCGAGACTCAGGATAACCGCTGCGTTCAGTATGTTGACGGCGTAGAGTACACATTTATCTACAGTATGAGGCGTGGTGTCCAGCTAAGCTGGAAGGTCAACAAAAACCGCGGTGTCTATCAGAATGCTGAGAAGGTTAACGATAACTGTTACAGGGTCAATACCTATAATGATTCGGGAGTTATCTTTAAACGCCATTATTTTAACAACGAGCATATTTGGATTAAGAGCGAATTCTTTTCGGATAACTCAAAAGCTCCCGAATATGTGCTTTATCCTGACAAGGTTGACGGTAAATATGTTATTGTTAAGCACCATAATACCGTTGATTCCTCGGTTGAGTCTTATCTTTATCCGAAAACCGAAATGCCCGAGGACGAGGATTATTCGCTTCTCGCGTTTACTAATGAGGGTTTTTTGTTCTTTAATTCGGTTCCTAATAATAAATTTATCTCGAAAACCGTTAT
>CAJOHT010000034.1 GCA_905234305.1 uncultured Ruminococcus sp.
TGACGAGCTTCTGATAGCCCGCGTCGTGCCTGCGCTGCTCGTCCATGCGCTGCAGGACCTGCTGCAGCGAGCTCTCCCGCTGCTCCGGCGCTGCGAGCGCGCTCCGCCGCGGTGCGAAGGCCGCCGCGCCCGAAATCTTCGAAACGTCCATCTTCTCAAGCCTCCAGCCGCACCGTCGGTTCCTCGAACGCCGCGTCCGCATCGCCGGAGATCGCGCCGTAGGCCGCGCGCGCCTTCGCACGGCGGACCTTCCGCGCCTCGGGGGATTCTTCCTCGACCTCCCGCTCCGTTTTGCGCGCCGCTTCTCCGGTTTTTTCCACAGTGGGATCCTCCCCGGCCGGTTCCTCCGCCGGCGCTTCGTCCTCCGGGTCGGGGCGGACGTCTTCCTTCTCGATCCTGGCGGTCTCCTCGGCCTCGCGGGCCTCTTTCAGCTCTTTTTCGGCCCTGGCCTGTTCCGCTTCCGTGGGGAGCTTCTCATAGTCGCCGCGTTTGACGAAGTCCCTGGTGATCCCGTCCAGACGCTCCGTATGGGCTTTCTGAATGCTCAGGATCGCCCGCTTTTTCTCGTCCGGGATGTTTGGATCGTTCGCCACAGACTTCACCGTCTGGAGCGCGGCGTTCATGTGGGACATCTTCACGCGCTGGACTTCCTCTTTCGTTCTGCAGCGCCTGAGCTCCTGCTCGTAGCGCTTCTGGTCGTCCTCGGCGTTTTTGATGAGCTGATAGGTCTCCGGAGACTTCGCCTTGAGGTATTCCTTTTCCTTCGCGCTCAGCTTTTTCCCCGCGTAGATCTTATTCATGATCTTCTCGAGTTTTCCTCCGTCGCCGTCCCGGTTCTCCCGCGCGTCGTCGATCTGCTTCTGGTAAAGGGAGGCCGCCGCGGTCTTGCGCTGCTTCAAAAGCGTGCTCAGATCCGCGTCATGCCCCGACACGTCCCCGCTCTGCCGTTTCAGCGCCCACTGCTGCTGCAGTTTCCAGTTCCTGGCGTAACCCTGCGCGGAACCGATGACAGAAAAATCCATAGTATCGCGCCTCCTATCCGTATTGTGTATCGGCAGGGCGCCGAAAAAATAAAGGTTAAATGCCGCCCGCATAAAAACATAGTGCTTATGACGGTCGAGGGTGTAAATACAGTCGAGGAAGCCGAAAAATTCAGGGGCAAAATCCTTTTTATTAACCGTGATGACGTTCATCTCCCAGAGGGCAGGAATTTTGTACAGGATTTAATCGGATGCAAGGTGCTTGACGCGGATGATAACGCGCTTGAATACGGCGAGATTAAGGATGTTTTTAAAACAGGAGCTAACGATGTCTATACCGTAAAAAAAGACGGCAAGGAGTATCTTGTGCCTGTTATAGACAGCGTTGTTGTTGAGAAAAATGTTGACGAGGGCTATGTGCTTGTAAGACCTATGAAGGGGCTTTTTGACGATGAAAATTGATTTGGTAACACTTTTTCCCGAAATGTGTGAGTCTGTACTCGGCGAGAGTATAATCGGGCGCGCTCAGAAGAGCGGAGCTTTGGAGATAAAATGTCACCAGCTTCGCGATTACGCTTTTGATAAACACAGGCGCGTTGACGATACAACCTACGGTGGCGGAATGGGAATGGTTATGAAATGCGAGCCGATAGCGTTGTGTTTTGAGGATATAGAAAAACAGCGCGGAGTAAAACCGTATTTTATTTATATGTCGCCTCAGGGTAAGCCGCTTACCCAGGAAAAGCTCAAGGAGCTTTCAAAGCACGAAAATATCTGCGTTCTGGCGGGGCATTATGAAGGCGTTGACCAGCGTGTTATCGACGAGTTTATTGACGAAGAAATCTCTATAGGCGATTATGTGCTTACCGGCGGAGAGCTGCCCGCGCTGGTGTTTATCGACGCGCTTTCGAGGCTCGCCCCAGGGGTATTGTCGAACGACGAGTGCTTTACCGAGGAAAGCCATTTTAACGGGCTTTTGGAGTATCCGCAGTATACTAAACCGATTGAGTGGAGAGGGCTGGAGGTTCCGCCTGTGCTATATAGCGGCGACCACGCTAAGGTCGACCGCTGGCGTTATGAACACAGCCTTATTAATACCGCCGTTAAACGTCCCGATATGCTCGAGCGGAAAAACTTGTCCGAGGACGATGAAAACATCTTAAAAAAGCATTTTTCGGACAATAGTGATTAACTACCCTCAACTTAATTTCACACTTTATAATAAAATTAGTTAAGTTGCACAAACGGAAAATGCTGAAATCGATTTTAATTATTATTAAATCCAAAATTGATTTTTGAAGGTTGACGTGAGAAAGAAACGTGATATAATATGTATTATGGAAATGCCCGAGTGGGATATTTTTTAAATATAAATTAGGATTTAGAGAGGGTTTAATTATGTACGTTAAAGATGTTTTAGTTGAAAATAAGGCGGGTTTACACGCTCGTCCTGCTACTTTCTTTATTCAGAAGGCAAACGAGTACAAGGCTACAGTTTGGGTTGAAAAGGAAGAGAGAAGAGTAAATGCTAAGAGCCTTCTCGGCGTACTTTCACTCGGTATTATCGGCGGAACAGAAATTAAGATTATCGCTGACGGCGTTGATGAGCAGGAAGCTGTTGACGGTCTTGTAGCGTTAGTTGAGTCGGGATTTGCCGATCAGTAATAGTTAAGAAGAATTTAACGGGCGGGAGTACCGCCCTTTTCTTTTTATTATTAAAACACTTTAACAATTACCGCGTTTATTAATAATAGGTATAAGAACGAAGAGTAAAAAGTGAGTATAAAAGAACTTAGAAAAAAGGCTATGGCGCTTCCGCTTTCGCCCGGTGTGTACATTATGCACAATAAAAGCGGCAAAATTATATATATCGGAAAAGCTAAAGCGCTTAAAAACCGCGTGTCGCAGTATTTCGGCTCCCAGAATAATCATCCCGAAAAGGTTCGGCGTATGGTCGAGAATGTCGATTATTTTGAGTATATAATTTGCGACAGCGAGTTTGAGGCGCTTGTACTTGAGTGCAGCCTTATTAAGCAGCATACCCCGAAATATAATATCCTTTTAAAGGACGATAAGGGTTACTCTTATATAAGAGTAAGCGGCGATAAATGGCGTAAAATAACTTATGAGCTTCAAAAAAAGGATGACGGCGCGCTTTATATAGGACCGTATAAGAACAGCTACTACGTAAAGCGGTCGGTTGAGGAGGCTAATAAGATTTTTAAACTGCCTACCTGTAACCGAAAATTCCCCGAGGATTTCGGAAAAGCTCGCCCTTGTCTTAATTATCATATAAAGCTGTGTTCGGCGCCATGCAGAGGTAAGATGCGGTTTAAGGATTACGACGAAAATGTTGAGCAGGCACTCGATTTTCTTAAGGGCGGAAGCTCTGCGTCGCTAAAACTGCTTACCGCCGAGATGGAAAAGGCTTCCGAAGAACTTGAGTTCGAAAAAGCGGCTGAAATCCGTGATAAAATAAACGCCGTTAAAAAAATGGCGGAAAAACAGAAGGTCGTGTCGGTGAATGTTCCCGACCAGGATGTGATTGCGTATTTTACCGACAGCGAGAGAGGCTGTTTTCAGGTTTTCCGATTTGAGGGCGGAAGGCTGTTCGACCACGAGAATTTTGTTGTTAATTCTCCCGTGGATGATGATGACGAGTTTTCGCAGTTTATTATAAATTATTATTCGTTAAATCGTAAAATTCCGCGCAACCTTACGCTTGACCGCGAGCTTGAGGATAAGGAAGCGGTTGAAAAATGGCTTACCGATAAGCTGGGGCGCAGGGTGTATGTTACCTGTCCTCAGCGCGGAGAACAGGCGGGACTTGTCGCTATGTGCCGTAAAAACGCCGCTGAGGTGCTTGCCCAGATCAAGGGGAGAACCTCCCGCGAGTATTCGGTTTTAGAGGAGCTTAAGAATATACTGGGGCTCGATAAAATCCCCGAGTATATCGAGAGCTACGATATTTCAAATACCGCAGGCGATGAAAATGTCGCGGGAATGATAGTTTATGAAAACGGAAAACCGCTTAAGAAAGCGTATAAAAAGTTTAAGATAAAGAGCTTTGAGGGACAGGACGATTACGCCTCTATGGCTGAAGTGCTTGACAGACGCTTTAATGAGTACGAGGAGAATAAGGAAAGCGGTGAAGGCTTCGGCAGATTGCCTGACCTTATTCTGCTTGACGGCGGACGTGGTCAGGTGTCGGCGGTTGAGCCGATACTTAAAAAGCATAATGTCGAGGTTCCGCTGTTCGGAATGGTAAAAGACTCACACCACCGCACAAGGGCTATTACGGGCTCGGGCGGAGAGATTTCAATTAATTCCCGCAGGGCGGTGTTTACTTTTATAAGCAAAATGCAGGATGAAGTCCACCGTTTTTCGATAGGATACCATCGCCAGCGCCGTAAGAATAAAACGTTCAGAAGCTCGCTTACCGATATCGAGGGTATAGGCGAGGTCAGGGCAAAGGCGCTTCTTAAGTATTTCGGTACGATTGAGAATATCCGCAACGCCGATTTAAAGGAGATTGAGAGTTGCCCGAGGATGACGCACGACAGCGCGGTGAAAGTGTTTTATTATTTCTATAATGAAATACAAGATAATAAGTAATAGGTAATAGGTAATAGGTAATAAGTAATAGGTAATAGGTAATTAGTCTATAGCAGAACCTTTCCCAAGTATCCAAAGCCTGATAAGGACACTTTGTAAGGGGGATATGTATTTATGATAGGGAATGCACGGACAAATGAGGAGATATAAAAATGAGGGTTATAACGGGTGAAGCTAGAGGTAGAAAACTTCTGACTTTAGAGGGCGCGGATGTCCGCCCCACTACCGATAAGGTTAAGGAAGCGGTTTTCTCGGCGATACAGTTTGATATTCAGGACAGAGCTTTTCTTGATTTGTTCGCGGGGAGCGGACAGATGGGAATTGAAGCGCTGAGCCGCGGCGCGAAATCGGCGGTGTTTGTCGATAATTCACGCAAAGCGGTTGAAATCGTGAGAAAAAATTTAAATAACGTCGGTTTTTATGAAAAAGCTAAGGTCATTCATACCGACAGCCTGTCGTATCTTGATATGACGGGAGAAATGTTTGATATTGCGTACCTTGACCCGCCTTACGGTAAAGGTGTTTTGCAGGAAGCAATGCAGAAAATCATTAAAAATGTGAAAAAAACAGGCATAATCATTGTAGAAAATCCTGAAAAAGAGGAAATTTTGCAAAATTATGGTGAATTTATGCTTGACAGACAGAAACACTATGGTAAAATAAAAGTATCTATGTACAGGCATAAGGATTATGTCTGAGGAATAAATAATTCAACAGGAAGTTATGTATGGGCAATAAGGTTATTTGTCCGGGCAGCTTTGACCCTGTTACCTTCGGGCATATCGATATCATTACCCGCGCCTCGAAAATGTTCGACCAAGTTGTAGTCGGCGTGCTTAATAACGCCGCTAAAACTCCGAGCTTTACTACCGAGGAGAGGATAGCGCTTCTTAAGGAGGCTACCGAGGGGCTTGATAACGTCGAAATCGTAGGTTTCGACGGATTGCTTGCCGATTACGCTAAGGAGCAGGGGATTACCGCGATTGTAAAAGGTTTGCGCGCTGTATCGGATTTTGAATATGAATTTCAGCAGGCTCTCACTAACAAAAAACTTAACCCCGAGCTTGAGACGGTGTTTTTGACCTGTAACTCCGAGTTTTTATATTTAAGCTCGAGTATGGTAAAACAGGTTGCCGCCTTAGGCGGAGATATAAGTTCGTTTGTACCTGAGTGCGTGCATGATAAAATATTAAAGAGGCTTAAATAAACCGAATATAAATTTTAGATAATGGAGAGGTTAAAAATGAGAGTTGACGATTTAATTTTAGAATTACAGGATATGGTAAATAACGCTAGAGTTATGCCGCTTTCAAAGGACAAGAAGGTTCTTGTTTCGGGCGAAAGGATTTTTGATATTCTCGACGAGATGGAGGATACGCTCCCGAGCGAAATCCGCCAGGCTAAGAATATCGTGGCTGACCGCGAGCAGATTATTGCTGAAGCTAAATCTAACGGAGAGGATATTATCCGCCAGGCTGAGGAGCGCCGCAAGATTATGGTAAGTGAGAGTGAGATTACCCATGCTGCCGAGGCTCAGGCGCGCGAGATTATCGCCGACGCTAAGAAAAAGGCTAACGAAATCACTAAGGCGGCTAACAGCTATGTTGACCGTGTAATGAAGGAAACCGACGAAGCTGTTACAAAATGCGCTCAGGATATCCGTAAAGCCCGCCAGAATTTCAAGCAGAGCAAGAAGTAAAAATATTTTATTAGGTTTATTATGGGAATGGTAGTTACTCCATTCCCATATTTTTAAATTGATACTTTGGGAGAAGAAATGAATAGTTTAGAATTGGAATTTTTTGAAGAGTATAAGAAGGTGGATGCAATATGTAAGGATATGTATTCTACTGAACAAGGCGTTGGTTCTTACTTGGAAAACATGGATGAAACTCCGTGTAGTATACGCTATAAGATAAAGGAGTGGAGTGATGATTATCGTAAACTTAAACATATGCGTTGGTTGCGTAATAAGATTGCTCACGAAAACTCTTTTGTTGGTTGTACTAGTGGGGATTTAGATTGGATTAAAAACTTTCATGCCAGACTGATAAATCGACAGGATCCGCTTGCGGTTGCGTACAAACTTAAGAAAAAGACTAATGAAATGAATACATCGATTACTAGCAATAGTAATTGTAGAATAACTACTCATACTAATAATCATAGTATAGAATTCAAAACTATAATATTTTGGGTAGTTTTTGCAATAATTATTGCATTAATAATTATTGCGATAACTGGTGTAGCTATATCTCATTTTATACCGTTTTATTTGTAATTAATCACAATACAAAAACCTGATCTTTTGTGATAAATATACACATAAAGCAGACACAATGCCGTTTTACAGTGCATTGTGTCTTTTTTTGTCTATTTTAACAAAAAATACGGTGCTATGTTTGGTAAAAATGCTGTAACTTTTTTCTTGCAATTTCGTATCACATAGGGTATAATGTTTACACGGTGGCAATTAGTGTCACAAAGTGGCTATTGTTAATTCACTTGTGGCAAATTGTTGTAATCAATTAAAAGGAGGTGGCAAAATGTTCTCAGGAACCACTACTCATAATATTGACTCTAAAGGCAGAATCGTTTTGCCGTCTCGTTTCAGGGAAGAACTCGGAGAAACTTTTATTATAGCGAGAGGCTTCTTCGATTGTGTTCAGGTACTTTCTGTCCCCGAATTTGAAGGTTTAAGAAAAAAGATTAAGGAATTGCCCGCAATGCAGGCATTGAAGCTGCAATATAAGATTGTAGCGACCGCTGTTGAAGTTTCTCCGAATTCGCAGGGAAGGATTTCTATTCCCGCGAATTTGAGGAAAGCGGCGGCTCTTGAAAAATCCGCCACCGTAGTAGGTATGGATAACCGCGTTGAAATCTGGAACGAGGATAAGTTCAACGAAATGATTTCAACTAACGACGAAACTATCGAGGCTGCGTTAAGCCAGCTGATTCTGTAAAGGTGACAGCTATGGAATTTTCTCATACTCCCGTGCTGCTTAACGAGGTTATCGAAGGTCTTGAAATAAAGCCGAACGGAATCTACGTTGACGGTACAGCGGGAGGCGGGGGACATTCCGCCGAGATTCTTAAAAGGCTAAGACTCGGAAAGCTGATTTCAATCGATCAGGATCCCGACGCGATAGCCGCCGTTACCGAGCGGTTTAAGGATAACGAAAACTCAATAATTATAAAAGGAAACTTTTCCGAGATGAAAAGCCTTTTAAATCAGAGGGGTATCTGTCAGGTCGACGGAGTTCTGCTGGATATAGGCGTTTCGTCCCATCAGCTTGATACTGCCGAGCGCGGTTTTTCCTTTCACGAGGATGCTCCGCTCGATATGAGGATGTCGCAGTCGGGCAAAACCGCCGCCGAGCTTGTAAACACGCTCCCTCAAAAGGAGCTTTCGAGGATTATTTTTACCTACGGCGAGGAAAAATACGCTGAGTCTATATCTAAAGGTATTGTAAAATACCGTGAGGATAAGCCTATTAAAACTACCTTTGAGCTTGCGGAGATTATACGCAACAGC
>CAJOHT010000035.1:0-11688 GCA_905234305.1 uncultured Ruminococcus sp.
TTAGCTAAATTTTATATTTCGGTTATGCGCGGAACTCCGCTTATGCTCCAGCTTTTGGTAGTATATTTTGCTCCTTACTACGTGTTCAAAATACCGCTCAGTACGGAGTACAACTTCTACGCCGCTGTTATAGGCTTCTCGCTTAATTACGCCGCGTATTTCGCGGAGATTTTCAGAAGCGGTATCGAGGCTGTTCCTAAAGGACATTATGAGGCGGCGGATGTTCTAGGCTATTCAAGAACCCAGACCTATGTTAAGATAGTATTCCCGCAGATGGTACGCCATACTCTGCCTCCCGTAACTAACGAGATTATTACTCTGGTTAAGGATACTTCTTTAGCGTTCGCTATAGCGTTTGTTGAGATGTTTACGATGGCGAAGCAGATTGCCGCGTCGGAGAGTAATATCGCACCGTTGTTCGTAGCGGGCTTGTTCTACTATCTTTTCAATCTTATCGTTTCGTTCGTTATGGGTAAGATTGAGAAGAAAATGAATTATTATCAGAAGTAGGGGGTGTATCCGTGAAGCTGTTAGAGATCAATAATATAAAAAAATCGTTTGACGATTTAGAGGTCCTTAAGGATATTTCCATATCCGTTGAGGAGGGAGAGGTCGTATCGATCCTCGGTCCTTCGGGAAGCGGAAAGAGTACGCTTTTAAGATGCGCTACCTTACTTGAAACAATGGACGCGGGTACGCTTAAATACGGCGGCGAAACGGTATGCGAGGATGTGAACGGTAAGTCACTTTACGTTTCAAAATCCAAGATAAAGAAGATCAAGAATTATTTCGGACTTGTTTTCCAGAATTTTAATTTGTTCCCGCATTATACCGTGCTAAAGAATATTATCGACGCTCCAATTCATACCCAGAAAAGGGATAAGAAAGAGGTAGAGGAAGAAGCGCTTAGCCTTTTACAGCAGATGGGGATCGACGATAAGGTGGATTACTATCCGTGCCAGCTTTCGGGAGGTCAGCAGCAGAGAGTCGCTATTGCGAGAGCGCTCGCGATGAATCCTAAGATACTCTTTTTTGATGAGCCGACCAGCGCGCTTGACCCCGAGCTAACCTCGGAAATTCTAAAGGTACTGCGTTATCTTGCAAGTAAGAAGATGACTATGGTTATCGTAACTCACGAAATTGAATTTGCTCGTAATGTTTCCGACAGGGTTATTTTTATGGATAACGGCTATATTGTTGAACAGGGTAAGCCTGAGAATGTTATCGATAATCCCGAAAACGACAGAGTAAGAGCATTCCTTAATAAATTAAAATAAGTATTACGGTCGAAAATTTTTATTTTCGACCGATTTTGCTGTTGATATAGCAAAAATGTTTTGTTATAATTTAAGTAAACTAACACTCGGAGCCGTAAATGAAAAAAACAGTAAGACTTATCGGAACAATAAAATATTTTTTAAAGAAAAGCAGTCGTGATAATATTTCCGCTATATCGGCTCAGTCGGCGTTTTTCCTTATACTTTCGATTGTGCCGTTTCTGATGTTCGCGTTCGCTGTTTTATCTTTCTTTAATATCCCGAGAAGTGTATACGAGAGCTATATTCAGCAGGCTATTTCTCCCGACGTTAATACGTATTTAAAAGGCTTTATTGAAACGGCTTATAATAATTCTATCGGAATAGCTTTTACAACGATTATCGCCGCGTTATGGTCGGCGGGAAAGGGAATCTATTCGATTACCGAAGGAATAAACAGGATATATAAGCTGAAGTATAAAAAATTCTGGATAATAAAGCGATTATACGCTATGCTTTATACGCTGCTTATGTTTATTGTTATGGTGATTACGGTATGTATATTGATAGTAGCGGAATTTTTCGACGAGCTTATCAAACCATATTTAAAGAGCCTTCCTTATGTGCTGGAGCTTCTTTATACGCTGAGGTATTTAGTAGCGTTTACGGTAATGGTACTGCTTATGAGTTTAGCGTTAAAGCTGTATTTAAGACGTAAGGTAAAGGATAAGCGCTGGGCAAAGTTTAGGCTTCAGCTTCCCGGGGTAATAATTACCGCGCTGAGCTGGTTTCTGTTCTCGTTCGGAATGACGATATATATTAAATTTTTTAACGGATTCTCGATTTACGGCAGCTTAGGTACATTAGCTGTAGTAATGATCTGGATCTACTTTTCAATGTATATCCTGCTTTACTGTATACAATTCAATTACGTAAACAGGCATTATTTTTATGAGTTCAGTATCAGAAACTTATTAAAGCGTATTTTCAGGCGTAAGAAAGTTGACAAATAAAAATATATGAATATAATATTATTGGAAGTTGTCTTCGGGGCGGGGTGAAATTCCCCACCGGCGGTAAAGCCCGCGAGCGCATTTGTTGCGTTGAGCCTGTGAGATTCAGGCGCCGACGGTACAGTCCGGATGGAAGAAGATACAGTTATTCTGTAATTTATTCCCTGTTGATTTTCAGCGGGGTTATTTCTTTATCAGAATAATAATCCGTTGACAACTCCTGAATGTTTAGGGGGTTATATTATGACAAAAACTAACGGAAAACTGAAGATGATATGCTCAATGGCTATGCTTACGGCTGTCGCGATAGTATGCGACATATTTTTAAGAATCCCGAATATCGGCGGATTTTTAACCTACGAGCCTAAGGACGTGATACTCGTAATAGGAGCGTTTATCTTCGGTCCTTTAGCGGGGCTTATTATGTCGCTGGTTGTGTGTCTTGTTGAGATGGTGACAATAAGCACTACGGGATTTATCGGGCTTATTATGAATTTCTTAGCTTCAGCAGTGTTTATCGGCGTAAGCTCGGTAATTTATCATCGAAATAAAAAGATGTCGCGAGCAATTATCGGACTTATAGCGGGTTCGATTTCGATGATGATTATAATGCTTTTATGGAATTATATTATGACGCCTATTTATATGGGCGTTCCCAGACAAGCGGTACTCGATATGTTCCTGCCATTACTGATTCCCTTTAACGCGCTTAAGGCGGGGCTGAATACCGCGCTCGCTCTGTTCCTTTATAAGGGCGTTGTAACAGCGCTGAGAAAATCAGGACTTGTCGCTGAGCGTGAGGGTTATATGAATGAGAATAAAAAGAGCAATACGATTATTCTGATTATCGTATCGGCGGTTATTGTAGTAACACTTCTGCTGGTGCTTCTTATATTCGCGGGAATTATTTGACAATTAAAGAATAGAGTAATATAATAAAAGTGTTCACAGAGTAGAAGCCTGTGCGTGAAGTGTCCTTTGAACGGGGAGTTGTCAGAGGAACGAAAGTATTTACTGCGGTACGGGCTTTGCATCCCGCTGTTGCTTTCAGAAATATAGCGGATGGCTTTGTGCCGTCCGCTTTTCCTGTTTGTGACGCAAACAACAGGAGGTTGTTATGTCTTTAAAAGAAAAGTTTTATAATTCTACAAAGGAATTAAAAAGTGCTTATTCGCTGTGCGCGCTGGCGATGCTTTTAGCGCTTAGGATAATCGTCGGGATATTCGCCAACTCTACTATGGCGCTGTTCGGAAATATGCTTAAAATAAGCATAAACTTCTTGCCGATTGCTATAGCCGCTGCGATGTTCGGACCTATAGGAGCCGCGCTTATCGGAGACCTGGGGGATATATTGTCCTTTTTTATTAATCCATCGAGCGGAGGAGCGTATTTTCCAGGTTTTACGCTTAACGGGATACTTACGGGCTTAATTCTCGGTATATTTCTTTATAAGAATAATGTCACTGTTAAAAATGTGCTTATAAGCTGGACGATTAACGCGGTGTTAGTTGAAATCTTTTTGTCGGGATATTGGCTGTACTTTATTTACGGCGCGGGAAGCGGAACGTCGTTTTTCGTTTATCTCTGGACGAGAGTGATCGGCGAGGGTATTAAATTCATCCCCTCGGTACTGTTGATACTGGCGCTCGGTAAAGCGGTAGGGAAGATCAAAGTAAAAAATAATAAGCAATAGGTAATAAGCAAAGGCAGAAACATTGCGTTTCTGCCTTGTGTTTTTATTTACAGGGTTTATTCAAATCGAGATACGCTAAGTCGTGGGAGATTACCTGTTCTTCAACGGGAGGGGGAGTCATATAATCCTTGCCAAACGCGATTTCAAGATACTTTTTGTAGCCCGACATCGCCTTGAATTTTTCTCCTTCAAACTCGATTTCAACCGTTGACTCAAAAAGCTCTTTAGGATACTCGTTTTTCATTATCCTCGGACCCGCGCAAAGCTCGCATATGTAATCACAGTCCTCGAGTTTATATTTTGTCATATGTCTTTCGGCGAATTTCCATATTCTTTTTCTCGTTTTAAAGCCCCGAAAGATACCGAGCAGAATCTTGCTGCCGAAAGTCATTAAACCGCCGTGCTTTTCGGGGATAGTCTGCGCTCTGAAGAGCGAGTATATAATACACCAGAAAAACTGAAAATACTTTTTCATTTTGCCCGACGGTCTGGGGTCAATCGGGAAAATATCGAACGCTACCCCGTGGGGGATTTTTAAATCCTTCTGATAATTCTTTATAAGCGTCGCGCTGGTATCAACTAATGTAGCAAAGGAGTTGCGCGTAAAAGTGTCGTCCGTTTCGTTAAGGAGCAGAAAACGTTCACTTGGGTTTTCCTTAAGGTATTCCGTTATAAAACGTTCGTAGTCCTCTCTCGGCATAAATACATCGGCGTCATCGTCCCACGGAATAAACTTTCCGTAACGGAGCGAACCTATAAGACAGCCGCCGCATACATAGTAGGTGATATTACGGCTGTCGCAAAAATCGCGGAAGTATTTTAATATATCGAGTTCCTTAAGCTGGAGGGCTCTTAATTCTTTATCTGAAAGGTTAATTACCTTGTTGTCCATAATTACTCCGATTGCTTTTTAAGTTTCTTTTTCCAGAACGGGATTTGAAGTATTCCGACTATTGTACCGATACCGTATGAGACGTGCATAAGCGGGAACAATAGCGGGAGCAGGAAGTAGTGAATGTGAATATCCCTCATTGTAAAACAGCTTACCGTGTTGACAAAGTCAAACATCGAATAAAGGAGCAGCAGGATTTCCAGTAAAAGCGGATAGCCAAAGCAAGCCAGTATCGAACAGAATATTAACGCTCCTACGAACAAGAACGGAGCAAAATGATAATATGAAAGGCACTTAGGAGCTTCGGAAAGCGTAAGACCTATCCACTTGCCGTTACCGTATTTCTGCTTGATCATACCCTTTAAGTTGTTTCGGGTATGCTGATAAGAGATTATCTCGGGATTAAAGCAGAGTTTAAAACCTGCTTTCTGCATTCTGTAATGGATCTCATTATCCTCGGTACGGGCTAATTTCTCGTTAAATAAGCCGATTTTATCGAAAACATCACGTTTATACGCTCCGTGGAAAAGGGAATTAACGTAAGTTTTTCCCTGCTGGCGTCTGTAAGGTGCTATCGAGCTTCCAAACATTGAGGTTTCTACAAGCAGAAGGGTTTCCTTCCATGGAGTAGGCTCGTCTATTATGTTAGGTCTGAAACCGCCGCAGATGTATTCGCCGCCCTTAAGAGTTTCAATATTTTTCTCAATAAAATCGCTGGGAATAGAGGCGTGAGCATCTATACGTACTACAGCGTCTCCCTGATAATTCTTCAAAACTACATTCCAGCCGCAGGGCTGAGTCTTTTTCGGATTAGAAAGCACCTTAACGTCGTAGAAATCCATTATATTGTTTTTCTTAAACGTTTCCATTATCTTTTTAGTGTTATCCGTCGAGTTGCTGTCGACAAGGATAACTTCTATTTTTTTATGATCGTAGCTTTGGGCGCAAATATCCTTTAAAAGAGAGCCTAGCGAATTCTTTTCGTTGTACGCTATTACACCGATAGTTATAATCATATTTTGTTCTCCTTATATAGTTTTAACAGCCACTTGGACGAGTCCGCGAAGGATGTAGTGATGTAAGGCACGGCATAAATCGCGGGCAGTACAAAGAAGCACATAGCGATCCAAGGGATAAAAGAGAAGAAAAGAGTATAAAAATTCTTTTTATATTTTTTTATAATAGATTTTGAGGAGTTAAAGACTTTTTCGGTATCATCCTCAAATTCAATATACGCGAATTGATAAACAAAAAGCGGTATCGAAAGCAAAACTCCCGCTATGGCTCCTATTACTAAGAGGATTATTTCGACTGCGGAGAAAATTTCGTTAGCCGCTACGGTAGTTAATAACTCTACCGAGAAGAAAACTGTCAACGCTTTAACTATAAAATAGGGGACGAGCCCGAGAACAAATCTTAAAAGAGCTTTAAGCGCGATAATAAGATTCATTTCAAGAGTTATAATATATTTATTTCCTTTAAAGAAATAAAACATATCAGAAAAATCGGCATTTCCAGTTAGACTTATATTATAGCACAGCTTATAAAAGCCGTTTTTAAACGGGGAGATAAGAACCGCTGTTATAACAGCGAGGCATACGGTAACGGTAAAAAAGATTTCGTTTCCGCGTATTAAAAATCCGTTTTCGTCCCATATATTCCCGATATAGCCCGAAATAAGTCCCGTAAGATATACGAGTAATGCCGCGGCGCATACCAGAAAAAATCCCGAAACAACAGTTATCCAGTTGTCGGATAACGCTGTTCTGGATTGAGATTTAATTGTTTTTTCTATACTCATAAAATCACCGTTAAAAATTGTTAGTGTACATTTTATAAATAGCCTGCATACAAATTTTAGCGTGTAGGAAAAATTTTTCCTCGTCAATGCTTTCGTCCGCGTTATGCATATTGACTTCGTCATCTTTAAAGGCGGGACCGAAAGCGACCCCTTTACCGCCGAGCATACGCGCGTAAGTTCCGCCGCCTGTTGAATAAAGCCCAGGCTTTTCGTCTGTAATATCCTTATAAGCGGAGGATAAAAGTTTTATTATCTCGCTGTTTTCGGGAAGATACAGTGGTTCGGCGTGATGGATAATATCGACGGTCAGGTTGAAAGACGCTGCTTCATTCCTGATTTTTTTCAGAATATCTTCGCCGTTTTTTGTAACGGGATAGCGGATATCGAGAGTGAAGTAGTTTTCGTTTTCGTTTATACGAACTTTGCCGAGATTGCAGGTAAGTCCGCCCGAGGGCTTATCTTCGGTTTTTATACCCAGAGATTGTCCGTCCGTTTTATCGGAAATCTTGTCGGCGGCAAAATTCAGCAGATGACCTATATTTGTATAATTCTTTAAAATCATTATAAGCTCAATCGCCGCATTTTTACCTTTATGCGGTTCGCAGGCGTGAGCGGCTTTCCCCTGAGCGGAAAGTGTTTTTAATTCGTTATTGGAATAATAAACAGCTTTCGCTTCATCGGGAACGGCGTTGACCGCGCCGCCTGAGATAAACTCTTTTATAGCGCTATCGTTGGAAGCGGATGAGATTTTTATTTGCAGGATGCCTTTTTCAGCAAGACAAATACCGTAATCGCTGTCGGGAGTAAAGCTGAGTTCGGGCAGCGGCTCGTGATTGAAATAGGTTTCCATATCGCTCATACCGATTTCTTCGTCAGTTCCGAAGATACAGCGAACCGTATTCCTGCCGACAATATTGTTGTCCTTAAGCGCCTTAAGACAGTAAAGGTCAATTATTGAAGCGCCCTTATCGTCGTCGACTCCGCGTCCGTAAAGCCTGCCGTTTTTACGTGTAAGTGTAAACGGCTCAACGCTCCAGTTCTTACCTGCGGGTACAACGTCGAGATGTGTCAGTACACCGCATAGTTTCCCGGAATTGCCGAGTTCAATATGTGCGGCTTTATTCTCGATGTTCTTAGCTGTTAGCCCGAATTCTTCGGCGCGTTTAATAATAAACCTTAACGCGTTTCTACACGCCTCGGGATTATTAGCCGAGACTGATTCTATTTCAAGAAGTTTTTTAAGATCGTTTAAAATATCGTCTTTGTATTCGAGTATTCTATCGCCAAAATTCATTTTTTATACCTTCTTCGCTTCAGGAAAAACAATACGGCAATATACATAAAAAATATTATACCACATACCGCTGTAATTATAATTCCTGTATGGAAACCGGGAGGAATGTATTTGAATATAATACTGCTCTTTTTATGACCGTCAACCTTAACCGCCATAAACTTACTATTTCAGTTTCTTTGCCGTTAACATACGCGTTCCAGCCTTCGTCGTATGGTACGCTGAAGAACAGTAGGTTATCCTCGCCCTTATTATTTATTTTAGCCGTAAAGCCTTCATTATTATATTTGAACTCATAGCAGGAGTTTTTCCTCAGCTTTTCGCAGTCATCAAAATAATTGTACTTTCCGTATACAAAACTATCCGCTTTGCTTTTAAATTTTTTGTCCTTTTGTTTAGCTTTATAATCGTGGCGCAAAGTTTCAACGTCTTTTTTTGAATAACCCGTTATCTTGGAGTATTTTAAAGCGTCGGTTCCGCTAAGCATCATAGCCTTAAGGAAAGTGTCGGCTTTGTAGTAATCCTCAATATCAAGAAGCTCGAACATCGTAAGGTATGTGTCATACATAAAACCCATAGGGATATAGTAATCGTTTTTATAGATTTTATAACCTTTTATTTTCTTGAGATAGCTCCAGCCAGGCATTTTTGTTTTTCCGTTTTTTCGTACAAATTTTTCGCTTTTATCGCAGAAAAGGTATTTACAGCTGAAAAGACCTCTGAGACTGTATAAATCGGTATCGCGGGTAACGCCGATGCTTTTATAGAATTTCATAATCGAGGGGGTGACAACGCTGTGGAACGCGCGTATCGAGGGGATATTCAGATACATTCCCGCGTTATCTATTACTCCCATAAAATCGCTTCGGGCACTTTTTATGTCCTTGAGTTTTACGCTGTCGGAGGCTCCGATAAGATTTTCTCTCGTGAATTTATTGTTCCCGCCGTCCATACGGTTGCCTGTTTCAACTATATAAGTGGAGGATATAAGCGTAATTAGGATTATTCCCGCGATTAACGCGAAAGAAAATCTTCTCGGCGATTTTTTGAAGAAATAGATTATAAAGGCAAACGCGGCTATTGATACGACCGCGACGGCTACGTAAATCCAGAATCTTGGGAAATTATCGGCAAGTCCGATTTTTGTATAGTCGTACTTGTCGTTGTCGTCGAGTACCGACTCGGGCATAAGCCCTATTAAAAGCGCTATCACGGCGGTTATCCCGCCCGACCAGCATAACGCCCTGTTCCAGTCGGTATCGTTGTTTTCAAGCGCCTTAACAGTAGCCAGCACCATAATAAGCACAAGCATATAGTACCAGCGGGCGTAGAAAATACTCGCGTTTAAAAGTTGGAACGCGGAGTTTAGTACAGGCACCAGCGCAAAAACTATAAGAAGCAGGATAAGTTTTTTTATCCAGTCGCGTTTTTTTAGCTGTAGATAACCGATGACGCCAGTCATGCCGATAAGCGGCAGCCATCCGCTGACCGAAGCCCAGTTGCAGTTTACGTCGGGAGCGAAATTCGGTTCCGCGGCAAGCTCGGGAGGGAAGAAGAAACTCAGAATAATGTACCAGTACCTCTGCGGAGCGTCATATACGAGCGAATTGTAGCCGTCGGGCAGAGATGAAAGCCGCGGGTTCCCTCTTATAAAAAGTATCGTAGGAAGTATAATAAATGCGGTTGCCGCTACTCCGAGTACGACTTCAAATACAAAAAGAAGGAGCCTTTTTAATGTGAGTTTGTAGTTGTTGGTGAATACCAGCATAAGCCAGTAAAGCGCGGTAAATACTGCCATTCCCGCGAAGAAATAGTAATTAACCGTACAGCATGCGAATACCGCAGCCGCGAGTATACCTCTTCGGTCGTTATACATAAATTCATCCACGCAGTAAAGCAGCAGCGGGAAGAATATCATCGGTTCGTGGAAGTGGAAAAAGAAAATGTTGTAAATCGAAAAGCCCGAAAACGCGTAAAGCAGACCGCCGATTACAGCGTAAACAGGGTCTTTTACATATCTTTTAAGGTAAATGTACGCTGTTAATGAGCAGAAAGCAAACTTCAGCATAAAAAGCGGACCGATTAAAAAAGGTACGGCTCTGCTCGGGAACAGCAGAGTGAAAAGAAAAAACGGACTTCCGATAAGATAGAACGAATATGACGCGAGCGTAGCGCTTCCGAGGTCGGTAGTGGAACTCCAGTTTACGTTGCCTGATTGCAGAGAGTCATGTATCATCTGATAAAACGGTATTTCCTGGGCGTTAAAATCCCCGTAATACATAAATACGCCGTTGTTCTGAATGATTATCGGAATAAAAAGCAACGCGGAAACAAGAAGCCCAAGCAAAAACGCCGTAAGCCCCGTATGTTTACCGTATAGATTTTTTAATCTGTTAATCTTATTCATAGCTTTTCCCGTATTGCAAATAGTTTTAAATAATAGTATAATATAATGCAACTCAATAAGTATATCACAAATCTTTACGGTTTTAAACTAAAAATAGAAAATTAGGGGGATAAAATTGAAAAACTCACATTTTTTCGCGATGCTTTCACGTATGAAATACATAACCCGATGGGGTTTAATGAATAATACTAAGAGCGAGAATATAAGCGAACACAGCCTTCAGACCGCTATGTTCGCGCATTTGCTGGTGCTGATTCATAATAAAAGTTCTGAGAACTGCCTTAACGCGGAGCGTGCGGCTCTTTTAGGTATGTATCACGACGCTACGGAGATTATAACAGGAGATATGCCGACACCTGTAAAGTATTATAATCCCGAAATAATTTCGTCTTATAAAAAGGTTGAGCATATCGCGGGGGAGAAGCTGGTTTCTATGCTTCCCGAGAAATTACAGTCTGATTACGCGGATATAATTCTTTTAGAGAACGAAAAAGACCGTGAACTAATAAAATATGTTAAAGCGGCGGATAAACTTTCGGCTCTCGTAAAATGCATAGAGGAAATAAGAATGGGAAACGAAGAGTTTAAAAGAGCGGAGATCGCGACCGAAAAAACTCTTAAGGGTATGAATATGCCTGAGGTTGATGAGTTTATGGAGTGTTATCTTCCGTCATTCTCACTAACTCTTGACGATATAAGCGGATAAAAACTACTCAAGATTGCAGAAAAAATGACAATAGAGTTATATTCTTTTAGAGAATAATAAAGCGGTATCCTTTGTGCTATAATATCTCATAATGTAAAATTGTGTCGAAATGTTTTTTATAGAATACTTAGATTGCCCGATTGTTTATAGGGAAGGTAATAGGCAAAAGGGCGGAAAGGCAATGAGATTATGGCTGGAACAAGAGGTAAATCCGAGTATGTTGACATAAGCTCAAATACTCAGGTTGTAAAACTGTATAAGAAAAAAGGAAGAGTAAAACGCGCGGTTTCGCTTGTACTCGCGATTATCTTTATGGTAACTGGCGCGGGTATGATTTACTACTATAACGCGCTTGACTCTATTGTGTATGAGGTTGAAGAGACAAAGCCTACCGAGGCTACCCAGGAATATACGGGCGAGTCTGGTGTTGACGAGTTCAAAACGGCGGTAACAGACTCAAGTCTGCTTTCTAATCCGAAGGTGCTTAATGTAATGCTTTTCGGTGAGGATAACCATAGCAAGGGTTCGTCAGGACGTTCCGACTCTTCAGGACGTACCCACGCAGGATTATTCAGCAGGTCGCGGTAATACTGCTGTGCATTCTCCCAGCGTCTGCCCTTGATGCC
>CAJOHT010000035.1:11711-18479 GCA_905234305.1 uncultured Ruminococcus sp.
CCTATTCTCTCGGCGGAGCTTCGCTTTCTATAAGAACAGTAGAGTCGAATTTCGGAATAAAGATTGACCGTTATGCGGTTGTTGATTTCTCAAGCTTTAAAAAGATTATTGATACCTTAGGCGGTATTACCCTTAAGCTGGATCACGATGAGGTTGCTTATATTAACTGGCAGATGTATATTAACCATCAAACCAAAGAGCGTCATCTGCTTCCCGAAAGAGACGGTAAAATCAAACTTACAGGTCAGCAGGCACTTTGGTACGCGCGTGACAGAGGTTATGAGGGCGTACAGTCGGGAGACGACTGGGATCGTACAACACGTCAGAGAAAGCTGCTCGAGAAGATTTTCTCGGATATGAGAAAGGCCTCGATTACTCAGATTATTCAGATCGTTTCTCAGGTTGGTCCTCTTGTTACGACAAACCTGAAAAAGGACGAGATTACGGGACTTGTTTCCCACGCACTGACATATGTGAATTATAAAGTTAAGCAGTATACGGTTCCGCAGGACGGACTCTGGGCTTACTACACAGATCCCGTAGCGGGTTCATGCATCCAGATTACCGATATGGATACGTGCCGTAAGAAATTAGCGAAATTCATATACGGAAATCTGTTATCATCTAAATCGTAAAAAAAGCTCCGTAAGGAGCTTTTTTTAATGGACAATGGATAATTGAAAATGGACAATAAAAAATGTCGGGGAGAAAGCGCGGTATTAAACGCAATCTTCCCGACATTTTTTATGATTAATTATTTATTTTTTCAAATCTTCTTAATTTTTTTCCGTCCCGTTCTATAATTTCTTCAAAATTCTCTTTATCGCGAACCCAAAGCTCGTTATCGCCGTAGAGCGCGCGGTATACGACAAGCTCCCTGAGCGTTTCGCTGTCCTTAGCGATACCGATAACCTCGTATTCGTTGCCTTTAAAATGGCGGTATTTTCCGAGAGTAACAGGAACGTGCGTAAGCTCAGGCTCAGAGATTTCGTTAATATTATTCTCTATAGGAATTATATCTTCCTCGTCAAGTTTAAGCTCAAAGCTGCCGTCGTTTAGTACGAGAATTCTTGAGGAGCAGGGTCTTAATTCGATTTTAGCGTAACCGTCTGCTTTAAATTTCTCGCCTGTAAGAGCGTCGGTAAGCACATTTCCGCCCTCAACGTTAAAATCTATTGTAAAATCATTTGAGGATAAATTGAGCGCTACGTAAACAGTCTGACCGTCGCATTTGCGCATATATACAAGCTGTTCGTTTTTAATGTTGATATTTCTGTAGCTGCCGTATTTAAGTGCAGGAAGAGCTTTTCTTATCTTGCCGAGCTTGCAAAGATGATTGTAAAGCTCATAGTTCGGGTCAGGAATACTGTCAATATCAAGGCACGGTCTGAGTTCGTAATCGCTGAATTTTGAGCGGGTACCTTCAATAGCCCACTCGCTGCCGTAGTAAAGGCAGGGAACTCCGGGCATAGTGTAGAGGATTGTGTACACGTTATTAAGATGGTGCTTTTCCCTGAGCATACTCGCCACGCGGTTAACGTCGTGATTATCCGCAAAGTTGAATGTATAGATATTGCGGTAGATTCCGCCGTCGCCGAACTGGCGGTTTAAGGAATGAGCTATTTCAAAGTAGTTATGGTCGTTATGGGAGCTGTAGATTCCTTTATAGCATTCGTAATTTGTTACAGAATGCAGAGCGTTTTCATTAGCCCAGCGGTTGTAGTCGCCGCCGATAATCTCGCCGTAAAGCCAGAAATCAGGTTTAAGCGATACGCAGATATTTCTCAGCTTTTTAAAGAAATTAAGGTTAATGCAATCCGCGGCGTCCAGTCTTAAGCCGTCTATCCCGAATTCCTCGATCCAGAATTTAACCGCTCCGATAAGGTGATCCTCAACCTGAGTGTTGTCCAAATTAAGTTTTACAAGGTCTATATGACCCGCCCAGCCTTCGTAGCAGAAACCGTCGTTATAATGATTGTTCCCGCCGAAGTTAAGGTTCATAAACCACGAACAGTATTGAGAGCTTTCGCGGTTTTTCTGAACGTCTTTAAACGCGAAGAAATCACGTCCGACGTGGTTGAAAACGCCGTCGAGAATAATTCTTATCCCGTTTTTGTGAAAAGTGTCACAAATTTCCTTAAAGGAATTATTATCGCCTAGGCGGCTGTCGATTTTATAGTAATCAATAGTGTCGTAGCCGTGTCTTGTGCTTTCAAAAACAGGGTTAAATACAATAGTGTTTATACCCAGCTTTTTAAAATTATCCATCCAATCGTAGATTTTATCGAGGCGGTACTCGAGCTTAAAATCATTCTCGCGCGGCGCTCCTGCAAATCCGAGAGGGTAGATGTTGTACATTACGGCTTCGTTAATCCAATTCATAGAATCCATATTATCCTTCCTTACATTAAACTTTTTTAATTTTATCATAATAAGAGATATTGTGCAAGACGTGATTTTATGTTATAATACATCTGTCAGAAAATTTTAATTCCACAGGAGAAAAATATGATTAAAGTTCAGAATAAAACTACGAAGCGCATACGCGTAATACAGATTATTGTCTTTTTAGTTCAGATTTTTTTAACAAGCCAGCCTTTCGTATGGGGCGGAGCGTTTTATACGCAGTATAAAAAAAGCACATTTACCGTACTCGATATGATAGCGAATATCGGAGCTACAACGGGCAATACCGAAACGGAGGGAGTGCTTTCGACACTCGGTTTATGTTATATAGTTTTCCTCGTTATACCTGTAGTAGCGCTTGGATTCCAGCTTTTTGACAGGGAATACAATCTTAAAAACGCAGTCGGAATAATCTGTTCCGCGCTCGGAGTTATCTGTATACTTTATTTTGTCGGAGCGCCGTATCTCTGCTTTGCTTCGCTGATAAGTTATGGGAATATTCGCGAGAATGCTGAAAACGGACTCTCAATAATAAGACCTATAAACTATGGGGGCAGACTCTTTTGAGCCTGCCCCTGTTTTGCGTTTATATTTAAGGAGAAGAGAAAAATTCTAAAGTGTTGTAAAAATCATATGGAACACCTTGTTTTTAAGGTTGATCCTGAATTCTTCGGTCTCGAGAAAACCGTTCAGTCTTCCGAATACGATCGTCATTTTATCGCATTTACAGGCGAGAGCCGAGCCGTTTACCTCTATAGGCGTAAAGGTTAGATCGAGGCTGTCGTCGGTCGAGGAAAATTCCCAGATATTCAGAAGGTCTTTATCGTCTCCGCTGACCTTTGTGCGTCCGATTTTAATCAGCTTATTGTCGACAAAGTAGGAATTTTCGCTTCCGCCGCGGTTACTGCCTGCCTTTGAGGCAAGGTTTATCGAGAGCTTGTGACCGCCTATAGCTGCACAGCCGCCGAGCATCTGGAATCTTTTTCTTCGAGGGAAAAGATATCTGAACTTAGCATAGTAAATAAGGCTGTTTTCGTCGGTGAGATTGTAGTCGAAACCGCCGAAACGAACTACTCCCGAAGCAGTATAGGTATCTACAAAACGCTTAAAGTAAAAGCTCTGCTTATCGCCCTCAAAGGCGGAGAGCATATTCATACTTTCGCCCTTGTTATTCTTGATGAAAAGTTTTACAAAAAGATTTTTGATATTTCCGAAGTCGATAAAGTCGCATTTTAAATATTTTCCGTCAATTGTGTTGGTGACGGTCAGCGCGATTTTTTTATCGGTATAGGAAAACTCGCCCATAGTTTCGCCCGTGGGTAATTTAAGCTGGTCTAAAAGCATACGCTTTGAGATAGAATCTTTTACGATTTCGCCCGTTTTATAGTCGGCGAGAATGAGCTTCAGGGTCAGGTCTGAACCTGTTATCTCTATTGAGAGATAAAACGCCATTTCTCCGTTGGAGATAAAGTAACAGTCGTTTTCGGTTATTTTATTCTCGGCGGGATGATTTTCCCTGTTGTATTCAAATAAAGCGGATTTCGACCAGCCTCCTCGGGTCGGTTCGCCGTTTTGATTAAAAATCTTTTTTGTGTTGTCTATTACTTGCTGCATAAACGCCTCATACTCTATGTTCATATCATTATTATCTTTAATTCTAAGGTCATTATACATAAAACTATAATGCTTATCAAGAATTATAACAAAACTGTAAAAGTGTTATAAAACCTTTAACTTTTGCATAGCGTTAAATATGAGAATTTTTAGATTTTTACCTGTGTTTATGCTGATTATAATTATTTCATCCTGTACTCCTGTTGTCAAAAATACTGCTGACGAAATACGCCGTAATGTATGGAGCGCCGAGCTAAAAAGCGGGGAGTGTGTAACTTTGGATTTTAAGGAGGATGACGCTCTTTTTAAAATTCTGTCAAAGAATAAAAAGACTGTATTAAAAATAAAAGGATTATGTATTATCGATAAAAAGAAGATGATGATTTTTGATAGTACGGATAAGGAGAATTACGTTTTTGACTATAAACTGAAAGATGATAAACTGAAGTTATTTTATGATTCGGGGGAGCTGACGTTAGTAAGAAAGATAAATTGACATAAAGCCGTAAAAGTTATAGAATAATCACGGTGATAATATGTCTGAAGTGAAAAGAAAATACCGTGTTCCGAACGCGGTCGTAAACTATTATCTTGTGCTTATGTTTACGGTGTTTCCGCTGTTTTTTACGAACAGCTTTACGAATATACGCCACGATAAGTATTATCTTTTTTTAGGATTATCGACGGCTGTTATTGTTGTAGGAATAACGGCATTTTTGCTGAATTATTTTAATAATGAAATGAATGAGGACAAATGGTATAAAAGCCTGAGCGTTACCGATATCGCGCTCGGGGCTTTTGTGCTGGTGTGCGTAGTTTCTACGGTGTTTTCCGACTATACTTTATCTTGCGTATCAGGCGAACAGGGAAGAAATGTAGGGCTGATTTTCATTATTGCCGCGGCTTTGGTATATGCTGTGATTTCGAGGCTTTATATTCAAAAGGATTATGTGTTCTTTTTTATGGCGGGAGGAAGCCTAGCGGTTTATATTCTCGCTGTACTGAATTTCTTTTATATTGATCCGCTGTCGATATATTCAGGCTACGGAGAGGAAATTATTAATGATTTTACCTCGACAATCGGCAACAAGAATATAATGTCGGCATTTTGCTGTCTTACTATTCCGCTTTTTATGGTAATGTATATGAATACAAAAAACAGGTATCTGAAATATACCTGCCTGCTCTCGGCGGGAGCTGGTTTTTCCGCGATGCTTTGCGCGGACAGCGAGAGCGGTTTTTTGGGGCTTGTTCCCGCGGCGGCGCTTATCCTGCTTTATTACAGTCGAAGAGCCGTTATGGTAAGAAAATTTTTTACCGTTCTGTGCGCTATGTTTATATGCGCTAAGCTGTTGAGTATTTTTCCGCTTTTTACCGATAATAATAAAAAGGACTTAGGCACAATTCAGAAGTTTTTTGTTTACGGTAATCTAAGCTATGTGCTTATCGGCGCGGCTTTAGCGGCGGCGTTGATTATGTTTTTTATTGAGCGTAAAACCGTAGATAAAAAACTGTCTAAGGCTGTACCGATTACGCTTTCGGTAATTTATGCTTTGGTGTTGGGAGTTATCGCCGCGTTGTTTATCCGATACAGCTTTTTTGATACCGAAAGCAAACTTGAAGGAATAATGACTTTTTTCCGTTATAACGAAAAATGGGGAACTCATCGCGGCTTTATGTGGATAAAATCGTGGGAGATCTTTAAATCGGGAGGTATAAAAAACGCGCTTACCGGATACGGCCCCGATACTTTCTATTACGCGTTTGCTCCGTATTTTTCGGAGCTTTCGGATAAGTTTGGCGACTCATCGACAAACTGCGCCCATAATGAGCTTTTGAATTATCTGATTACTACAGGATTTTTAGGACTTTCGGCGTATTTGACGTTCGTTGTATCGGCAATAGCGCGAGCGGTTAAATCGGCAGAAAAGAGCTTTTTGGCGATTGTGTTCGCGGCTCCCGTGTTATGTTATCTTATTCAGAGCATTGTTAATATATCAAATCCGATAGTTACGCCGTTTTTGTTTATTTATATAGGACTGATAGAAGCGGTTAAAAGCTGATAAATTGATAGTTGGATACTAAACAGTAGGCATTAATTGCTTACTGTTTATTTTGTGGACAAATAATAGTAAAAGTATATATCTTTTTTATTGCTAAGTTTAACGATTTGTGGTATAATCAAATGTAATAATGCGCAAATAGGCTTTTGGAGGGATTTTCGGTTGGTAGTGCTTGGAATTGACCCCGGTTACGCTATAGTAGGATGGGGACTTGTCGAGTTTAAAAACAATACCTTCCGTCCGCTGAGATTCGGCGCGATCACTACCGAAGCGGACGTGGATTTCAACCAAAGGCTTAAGATGATTTACGACGATTTATCCGAAATTTCGGATATGTTCAAGCCTGACGCTATGGCGATTGAGAAGCTGTATTTTACTACGAATCAGAAAACCGCTATTATGGTAGCCGAGGCGAGAGGAGTTATCCTTTTAGCGGCTCAGCAGAGAGGAATTCCAATTTTTGAGTATACTCCGCTCCAGGTAAAAACCGCGGTAACTGGTTACGGAAAAGCTAAAAAACCGCAGGTTATGGAGATGACGAGGAGGCTTTTGAAGCTGCCCGAGGTTCCTAAGCCCGACGATACCGCCGACGCGCTTGCGATAGCGCTTACTCATATTCAGGCGGCGGGCAGCGAACTCAGGCAGAAGATGTACAGAGAGGGGAATATTTAGTGTTTTACAGCGT
>CAJOHT010000036.1 GCA_905234305.1 uncultured Ruminococcus sp.
TTAAGAAAAGCGTGCCATGCTGTAGAACTCGCGTATGTGTTCGGCAATCTTGAAGAAACTATTTACACTGGTGAAATTGCGGATGAAACGCTTTCCGATACCGTGATGCAGATGTGGACGAATTTCGCGAGGAACGGTGATCCGTCAACAGAGAATCTCGATTGGGAGCATTATAACGAGGAAACGCGGGCAACTATGATAATCTCACGTGAGCCCCATATTAAATATGATGTTTTAGGCTCTCGCAGAAGACTGCTTTCTCCGCTTCTGCGCCATATGATCAATCCCTCTTACGCGACGCTCGATTATAATGTTCCGTTCGTAAGAAAGGTAATCGCTCGCGGTACTATACTTGCCGCGGGAATTGCGGGAACAGCGTTTTTAGCTGTAAAATTTTTTAAAAATAAGAGGTAAAAAATGAGTACACTTAACCGTACAAATAATAAAAAAACAAAAAGCTCGATTTTGGCTTCCAATCCTGTTATGCGCAGGCTTAACGACGTACAAGAAACGTCTGCTGAAAACTGCGCGACATACGCCGGAATAACCTTTAAAACGATTTATTTTCTGTTATTCAGTATAGCGGGTATTGTAGTTCAGCTTTTTTCAGAAAAGTATTTCGCTACGGGCGATGTGTTTAACATCAACTACGAAGGCTTTAAGGTAGCAATTTATCAGACTGAGGCATTTGTACTTATTGGCGTTGTGATTGCGGCGATAGTTTTCCAGCTTCTGGCGTTTTTCGCGAGGGTGACTACGCCTGTAACGGGAGCGCTCTACTGCGTAACTCAGGGTTATTTTATTTCGTTCCTTGTTTTTAAAATACTCGGCGCGTATAATATGGAATACCTCGGAGCGCTGGCGCTTCTCATTACAATTTTGATTGTACTTATAATGACGGTTCTTTATTCGACGGGCATTATCCGCGTCACCAAAAAATTTAAGATGGTTATGGTGACTCTGTTTGTTACAATGATCGCCAGTTCTCTCTTTACGTTTGTCGGTTACTTTATTCCTTTTACAAGAGCTATGGTGACTTCGCTTTATCAGAATTTCGCCTTTTCAATCGGAGTAAGCGTTATTTTTATAATAATCGCGGCGCTGTTTTTGATTTGCGATTTTGATACGATAGACCACGTAGTTAACGATAAGCTCCCTGAAAAATATGAGTGGCAGGCAGCGTTCGGACTTTCATTTACAGTTTTGTGGCTGTATTTAAAGGTGCTTGATTTGATTATAACGATCGCGGGTCATAATAGGGATTGATTGTATTACTATGAGTCGTAAGAAGGCTCAGAGTAAAAACTCACAATGCTCCAATTAGTATTGCCCACTTGCGGGCGGAAAGGCTATGGGAATAATTATGATTTCGCTGTTTATTGCCTTTGCTGTGCTTATTATAGGTTATTTCGTATACGGTAAGGTAACAGAGAGGATATTTGCTCCCGACGGAACGCCGATATAGCCGTATATGTTCATAACGGTTGCCTGCGGAGCGGTTTCGGGCTTCCACGCTACCCAGTCGCCTATGATAGCTAAGTGTATTTCATCCGAGTGCGAGGTGGAAAAAGGCTTTGCGTTTTTCTTACATTGCTTCAGGGTTAACCGCACTTATACGGGCGGCTGCGTAGGAGTACCCGAGAATATTATGAAGTTTATAATGCGGAATATTAAACCAGGCTGCAAAATCACCATTGATTCTCTGAAAAAAATGGGCGGAGATTTAGACGCTTAATTCCTATAAAGAAAAATATTCTTTTGCGCATTTCTATTATGAATTGCTCGGCAGATAATATAAATGCATCTGTAAAAGGATGTTTACGGATGTTTTACTGACATCCGTTAATGCGGTATATTATAAAAATGCAGAAAAAGGGGAGTGATACCGTGAAAGAGCTTACTGTTGAAGCGGCTATAGAAAATATTGAAAAGGTAACGGATTTTATAAACAACGAGCTTGAATCAATCGGATGTCCGATGAAAGCTGAGATGCAGATTGATGTAGCTATTGACGAGCTGTTAGGGAATATCGCGCGCTACGCATATAATCCCGAAACAGGAAAGGCTACTGTCAGGCTGGAGGTTGAGGAAAACCCGCTCGCTGTAATTATCACATTTATCGATAACGGCAAGCCTTTTAATCCGCTTGACAATGCCGACCCCGACGTAACTCTGTCTGCGGAGGAAAGAAGTATAGGCGGACTTGGTATTTTCCTTGTGAAAAAGACAATGGATATGATAGATTACGAATATAAGGATGGCCAGAATGTTTTGATGATTAAGAAGGGCTGGTGAATGCGTTGAGCATAAGAAACAGTTTGATGTCGTATCTGAAGATATATGAATCGGAGGATACAAAGGCGGTTTTTGAACAAAACGAATATGAATCTAACCGCTTGTCTTTAATGGTTATAGTCGCGTGCGCCGTAATACTTACTGTTTCGTGGATTTTGAATCTTGCAGGCGTATTTAAAGTCGCGCAGTACAGAATGAATATTCTCGCGATACAGGGGCTTGTAGAATTCGCAATACCGATAGTTCTGTATATCATCTCGAAAGGGAGAAAACGCTGGCTTAAATACGTTATGGTTTTATCCCTGCTTTTGGTTTGTACGCGGTTATTCAGTATACTTAATCATAATGTTATTCTTATTATGATATTGCCCGTGCTTTTGTCTAGCAGATACTTTTCAAAAGGCTTTACCGTTATTGTTTCGATTTTGTCGGTAGTGATGCTGGCTGTCTCGAGCGCGGCGACCGTTTATTTCGGGATTATCGACTTGAATTTTTATCCCTCTTTGGAGAACGGAACGGTAGTTGTTATAGAGAACGGGCTGCGTCCATCCGTTACGGCGCTCGGAGTTGATTATTTTAAAGCGGCGCTGGGGATGATGACTAACGGGTTTATCCCGAGGCTTCTTGTGTTCGCGGTAATCAGCTTTATTTCGGTTTATATCGCTCAGCACGGCTGCGATATGGTGCTTAAACAGGATAAAATCGCCCGTGCCTCAGCGAATGTTAAGGCGGAGCTTAATACGGCTACCCAGATTCAGAACAGTATGGTGCCTAATATTTTCCCCGCGTTTCCTGAGAGAAAAGAGTTCGATGTCCACGCCGCTATGTATACGGCTAAAGAAGTCGGAGGCGATTTTTACGACTTTTTCCTTGTCGACGAGGATCATCTCGCTTTGGTTATCGCCGATGTTTCGGGCAAGGGAGTTCCCGCCGCGCTGTTTATGATGGCATCAAAAATCTTAATAAGCGACAGAACGATTATGGGCGGTACGCCTGCCGAAATTCTGGAGTTCGTTAATAAACGTATCTGCGGTAATAATCAGGCGGAGATGTTTGTGTCCGTATGGCTCGGTATTCTGGATATAAAAACAGGGAAAGTAATTGCCGCCAACGCGGGTCACGAATATCCCGCGATTTGTAAAAACGGCGGCGAGTTTGAAGTCCTTAAGGATAAGCACGGTTTTGTAGTCGGCGGAATGGACTTTATAAAATACAAGAATTACGAGTTTACGCTGGATAAAGGCGACGCTCTTTTCCTCTATACCGACGGAATTCCCGAGGCGAATAATGCTGAGGAGGAGCAGTTCGGGCTCGATAGAATGGTTCAATCCCTCAATATTAATCCTCAGGGCAACTCCAAGGAAATTATCACGAATATAAAAAATGAAGTAGATAAATTCGTCGGCGACGCCGTTCAGTTCGATGATTTGACAATGCTTTGTTTAAAATATAATGGTTAGGTTTACTCCTGCTGCCCTAAAGATTCAGCCGTACAGTTTTCGCGACTGTACGGTTTTTAGTTTTATAAACAATAAAGTTCAATAGTTTTTTGCGCGTTTTGTTATCATTTATATATAAACAAGGGAATTTATAACATACTGTATGAAAAATGCGTCATATTATTGAAGTTTTTATAGTTTTGTGGTACTATATTAAAGTAAAAAATTGGAGGTTCGGCATTATGAAAGATGTAATAAAAGAGTTAGTTGATATTGATGAAAAAGCGAAACTCTACAGTGAGGAAACTCAGAGAAAAAAAGAAGAACTTGAGAAAGATATAGAGGCGGAAACGAAAAGAGTTTACGAAAAACATATGGAAGACGCTAAAGCCGAGGTCGAAGCTCAGAAGAAGGTAATTGAGGCAGAAGGCGAGAGAAAGTTTTTAAGTAATAAAAAGCTGCGGGAAGAACAAGTTTTGAAACTCCAAAAGAAATTTGACGCTAACGCCGATAAATGGGTTAAACAGATTGTGTCCGAGGTAATAGGGTGACAGCCGAGCGAAGAACCTGTTATATATCCTAAGCTGAAAAGGGATATGTATTTTATAAACGGACTAGTGATAAACAGGAGATATAAAAATGACGGATACGAGTTATGCTGTGCTTGCGAGAGCTAAAGCAAAATACGGAAAACGTTTAAAAGAGAATGACTATAAGGCTCTTCTCAACTGCGAGAGCGTTTCCGATGTAATGTCATATTTAAAATCGAATACTCATTATATAAACGCTTTTGGTGAAGCTAATGAGCGCGGAATGCGCAGAGGACTTTTTGAGAGCCTTTTAAGGCAGTATCAGATCAACGAATTTGATATACTTTGCCAGTATGAACTGAGCGTAGGCGAGGATGTTTCAAAGTACGTCGCTCATAAAACCGAAATCAACGAGATTATACGAATCCTTACTATGCTTAATTCAAAGGAAAAGCGCCAGTATAACTTTACCGTACCGAGGCATATCGCTAAGAAAACCTCGATTAATCTGAACGCGCTCGCTAAGGTCGAAACATTTGAGCAGTTTCTTGAGGCGGTTAAGAAAACTCCTTACGGAAAGCTCCTGGCGAAGTATAATTCCGCCGAATATAAGCAAATACCGATAACCGAAATCGAAAGCGAGCTTTATACAATGCTTTATATTGAGCTTTATAAGGCTATTGATAATTCGGGCGAAGCTGAGTCTAAAGACCTTAAAGCGTTCCTCGATTCTATTGTGGATTATAGGAATTTCTTGAACATAATTCGTATAAAGAAATATTATGATGCTGATAACCAAGTAGTTAAAAGCCATATTATTCCTTTCGGAAGTTTAAAGCCGAGCGTTATCGACAGAATGTGTAACGCCGAAACATCCCAGCAGGTTTATGATATTATGGCTGAAACGAGAACGGGTAAGCTGGTCGATAAAATTGAGTATGATAATCTGGATGAGCTTGAGATAAAAGTTAAATATAAAAAAGCGCGTCATAATATGTATTATTCCGACAGTTCCTCTACGGTTATGATTTCATATATCGTTTTGTGCGAAATTGAGCTTCATAACCTTGTTTGTATTATCGAGGGAGCGAGATATAATGTTGACAAGAGCATTATCGAACCGCTTCTTGTATATTGATTTGTATATTAACTTTACATAGCTTAAAGGAGGTGATTTGAGTTGAGTGTTGAAAACATTAAGGCTTTCAGTATTATAGGTCATAAAAAAAGATTGGATGATGTATGCGTAATCCTCGGGCGTTCAAAGTCTTTCCAGCCTGACGAGGTCAGCAACTTTTATTCCGATATGGTCGGTTTTAACCGAGCGGCTTCTCAGAATGTATTCAGCGAGCCTATGGCGCGGATTTCGAGCGTTATGAAAATTCTTTCGATTGAGCCGAGATATATACATACCAAAAAGAAGTTCAAACCGAATTACGAGACTATCGACGACTATTCAAAAAGGCTTTTAAATAAGGTTCAATCCTGGGAAGATAAACGAGCTTCTTTACAGGAGGAATATAACGAATGTAAGCGCGCGAGAGAGGAAACAAGCCATTTTGTGTCCATTGACGCGAATATCGAGGAGCTTCTCGAGATGGATTATGTAAAGGCTGTTTTCGGGCGTATTCCTAAGGAAAATCTTAAGAAACTCGGTACCGAGAACTATAATATGGACTATATCGAGTTTATTCCCTGTAAAGAGGAAGGCTCATATGTATGGGCGGTGTACTTTGTACCGATTACGATGTACGATAAAGCCGAGAGGCTTTTCTCAAGACTTTATTTTGAGAAGAGTACGTTCGGCGATATGGACGAAGCCCCCGAAAAGCGTTATAAGCGCCTTAAAGCTGATGTTGAAAAATTAAAATCAAAACTCGATCAAATCAATGAAAAAATCGCGGATTACGCTAACGAGAAAGAAAAGAAGATTCTGAGCTACTATACAAAGGCTTCGGAATATAATCTTTTCCTTACAATCAGAACTCACGCTATGGAGAGAGGCAACAGCTTCGTTCTTACGGGATGGATGTCTGAAAAGAAAGCGGACAGCATTCGCAGAAGGCTTGAGAAAATCGAGAGCGTCGAAGTAAGTGTAAGCAACGCTAAAGACGAGCTTCAACTGAATCCTCCCGTTAAGCTGAAAAATAATCCTCTTACACGCCCGTTTCAGTTCTATACGGAAATGTACGGTGTGCCAAAATACAAGGAAATTGACCCGACCGCGTTTATCGCGATTACATATTTTACGCTGTTCGGAATAATGTTCGGCGACGTCGGACACGGACTTTGTGTAATACTTGCTGGCGCGTTTATGTGGTTTAACAGGAAGATGGCAATAGGAAAAATCCTTATGCCTTGCGGTTTTTCGGGAATGATATTCGGTGCGCTGTACGGAAGCGTATTCGGTTTCGAGAACGGTATGGACTGGTTCTATAAAGGCATTCTTCATATGAAAGAAAAGCCGATAGAGGTTATGTCGCCCGAGTTTACGTCGAAACTTCTTCTTTTGACGGTCGGAATCGGTATGGTGCTGTTGTGTTTGGCTATGTGCCTGAATATCTATACGTCGATCCGTCAGGGGAATGTCGGAAAGGCGATATTCGATACGAGCGGATTATGCGGAATTGTTTTCTACGGAATGCTGTGCGCGGGACTTGCGGGATTGATTGTATTTAATACGAACCTTTTCAGCCTGCCGTATATTCTTGTTATCGTGATCGCGTTTATACTGATGTTCCTGAGAGAGCCTCTTTCGAAGCTCGTTAACGGCGATAAGGACTGGGCTCCCGAAAGCTGGGGAGGATTTATTCTCGAGAATGTTTTTGAGTCTATCGAGGTTCTTTTAAGCTATGTTTCAAATACAATGAGCTTTTTAAGAGTCGCGGCGTTCGTACTCGTTCACGCGGGTATGATGCAGGTCGTATTTACCTTAGCCGAAACCTCGGGAAGTATCGGGTATTATCCTGTTATGGTAATAGGTAATCTGCTTGTTTGCGCGCTTGAGGCATTGCTTGTATCTATTCAGGTATTAAGGCTTGAGTATTACGAAATGTTCAGCAGATTCTATTCGGGCGAGGGCAGACCTTACGAGCCTGTAAAACTAAGTTTAGTAAAAAATTAGTCGGGATCCCCGACAGCCAAAACCGCCTTAGTAAACGTTCGTTATAAACCGAACTTTCATAAACGGCGGGACTGGATTGTAATAATATGTTTTTTAAAAAATGGAGGAAAATATTATGTTATTCAATGCTGTTTTTATGATTGTACCTGTTGTACTTTTAATTCTATCTGTAGTTATCGCTACAAAAAGTTTTCAGAAGAAGGGTAACGCTAAGCGTTCCTTACTTTTACAGCTCGCTTCTTTCGGCGCGGTATTATCATTATGCGTTATATTCCCGCTCGTAGCAGGCGCGGCGAGTGAGCCCGCGGCTCCTTCGCTTGAACCTATGGCTAAGGGCTTACAATATCTCGGAGCCGCTCTCTCGACCGGTATCGCTTGTATAGGCGGCGGTATTGCGGTAGGACACGGCGCTCCCGCAGCTATCGGCGCTGCCGCTGAGGATCCTAAGAACTTCGGTAAGGCTATTATCTTCGTTGCTCTCGGCGAAGGTATCGCGCTTTACGGAATGCTTATCTCTATCCTTATCCTTAACGGCTGATTATGAAATACTATCTTATCAGTGATAATGTTGATACCCAGATGGGTATGAG
>CAJOHT010000037.1:0-8144 GCA_905234305.1 uncultured Ruminococcus sp.
AGCTATCGCGCGTGAAGCGGGCAGCCGTACGAAAATGGCGGTTCTCTCTAACGACGAAAACATCGACGCTATAGGCTCCTGTATCGGTACACGCGGCGACCGTGTTAACGAAATTGTCGAGGAACTCGGCGGCGAGAAAATCGATATTATCGAATACAGCACCGAACCCGAGGCTTATATCGCGGCGGCTCTCTCCCCCGCTACCGTGCTTAAGGTAGACATTATTGACGAGAGCGCGAAAAGCTGTAAGGTAACGGTTCCCGACGGCCAGCTTTCTCTCGCTATCGGTAACAAGGGTCAGAACGCGCGCCTTGCCGCCAGATTAACAGGCTGGAAAATCGACATCCGTCCCGAGTCGGGCTTCTACGGCGAGGACGAGGATGACGACGAAACGGAAGCTGAGGAATAATTTTGAAACAGAAAAAGATACCGATGCGCAAATGCATCGGCTGCAACGAAATGAAACCTAAACGCGAATTGGTTCGCGTTGTAAAAGCGCCCGATATAAAGAACGATAACGGCGAAATTGTTGAAAAAGGCGAACTCAGTTTAGACCTTATCGGCAAAAAACCCGGGCGCGGAGCTTACGTTTGTAAAAATACCGAGTGTTTTGAAAAAGCTATAAAGGCAAAACGCTTTGAAAAAGCATTTAAAGGACAGATTCCCGACAGTATTTTTGAGGGAATCAAAGAGGAGCTGAAAAAGGTTGAATGATAAATTATTAAGCTTTCTCGGACTTTGCCGCAGAGCAGGCAAACTTACTATAGGAAACGACGCTGTATGTGAAGATATTAAAAACGGTACCGCCAAACTTGTTATCGTTTCCAACGACGTTTCCCTAAATACCGAAAAAAAGCTGAAGAAAATATGCGACGCGTATTCAACCGAGCTTTTGAAATTGAACCGAACCCGAGACGAGCTTTCCGCTGCAATAGGAAAATTCGGCGCGGTAACGGGCGTTTCAGACGAAGGCTTCGCAAAAAAACTTTGTGAGCTTATTAAAAATGAGAATCAGGAGGTAACTGTCTATGATAAAATATAAAGTAAAAGAAGTTGCGGATGATTTTAACGTAAAAAGTAAGAAAATTACCGAAATCCTTTCGGAAAAATGCGGCGTTAACAAAAAGTCTATGACTGCTCTTGAGACCGAGGAGCTTAATGTTATTTTTGATGTAATGACTCTGGAAAACGCTCTCGAAAACTTTTCCGAATATTTCGCTGTCCGCGACAGGGCGGTTGAAGAATACGAGAAACAGGCGTCTCAGGACGTTCCCGAGATAAAGGAAGAAAAACCGAATCGTAAAGAAATCCCCGTAGAAAAAACAGAGAAAAAAGAAACTAAGAAGACTCCCGCTAAGGGAAAAGCTCTACGCGGCAAGCCTGAAAAGGTAGAAGTAGTAAATACTATAGAAGAGGAAAGAACGGATCACCGCTCTAACCGACGTCTTATCGACACACGTCAGAGTAATGTTGACGTAGAAAAATACAACCAGAAATATGACGATATGGCGAACGATAAGCTCCGCCGTAATCAGGATACAAGCAAAAAGCAGAAATTCTCTAACCGCGCCCGCAAGCAGCGTCAGCGCCGCGGCGGAAAGCGTGAAACCGAGGCTCAAAGACTCGCGCGTATCGAGAAGCAGCGTAAGGAACGCTCAATCACAATCACTATTCCCGATGAGATCGTTGTTTCCGAGCTTGCTTCACGCCTTAAGGCTACAGTAGCCGAGGTCGTTAAAAAAGCGTTTTTGATGGGTTCTATGATTACAGCTAACGATACCGTTGACTACGATACCGCCGAGCTTATCGCTATGGAATTCAACGCTAAGGTAGAGAAAGAAGTTGTCGTAACTATCGAGGAAAGAATTATTGACGACAGCGAAGATGACGACGCTAATCTTGTATCGAGAGCGCCTGTTGTAGTTGTAATGGGTCATGTCGACCACGGTAAGACCTCTATTCTGGACGCTATCCGCCACGCTAACGTTACCGAAGGCGAAGCAGGCGGCATCACCCAGCATATCGGCGCGTACAGAACTATTGTTAACGACCAGCCGATCACCTTCCTCGATACCCCTGGTCACGAGGCGTTTACCACAATGAGAGCCCGTGGCGCTCAGTCTACCGATATCGCTATCTTAGTTGTAGCCGCGGACGACGGTATTATGCCCCAGACAATCGAGGCTATTAACCACGCTAAAGCGGCGGGCGTTACAATTATTGTCGCTATCAATAAAATGGATAAACCGGGAGCAAATCCCGAGCAGGTTAAGCAGCAGCTTACGGAATACGAACTTATTCCCGAGGAATGGGGCGGCGACGTAATATGTGTACCTGTTTCGGCAAAAACTAAAGAAGGTCTTGACGACTTGCTCGAAAGCGTTCTGCTCGTAGCGGAAATGAAGGAGCTTAAGGCTAATCCCGACAGAGCGGCTAAGGGTATTGTAATCGAGGCTCGTCTTGATAAGGGCAGAGGTCCTATCGCGACTGTTCTCGTACAGAACGGTACACTTAACGCGGGCGATACTGTTGTCGCGGGTACTTGCTTAGGACGAGTAAGAGCGATGACTAACGATAAGGGCGAAAAGGTTGAGTCCGCTGGTCCGTCGGTACCTGTTGAGATTATCGGTCTTGACGAAGTTCCCGTAGGCGGCGATATATTCAACTCGGTAACAAACGAGCATCTTGCGCGTCAGCTTGTTCAGCAGCGTAAGAACGAGCGTAAGGAAGAAATCTTTAACGCTCAGACTAAGGTAACGCTCGACAATCTCTTTGACCAGATGAAGCAGGGCGAGATGAAAGAGCTTAAGATTATCGTTAAGGCTGACGTTCAGGGTTCTGTTGAGGCGGTTCGTCAGAGTCTTGAGAAATTAACCAACGACGAAGTACGTGTAAATGTTATCCACGGCGCGGTAGGCGCGGTCAACGAGAGCGACGTTATGCTCGCGAACGCTTCCAACGCGATTATCGTAGGCTTTAACGTACGTCCCGATTCAAACGCTCAGAGCAGCGCGGAGCGCGACGGCGTAGATATGCGTATGTACCGTGTAATTTACGATTGTATAGAAGAAATCGAGAGCGCTATGAAGGGTATGCTCGCTCCGAAAACCAGAGAAGTTGAACTCGGTACCGCCGAGGTCCGCAACGTTATCAAGATTAAGAGCGTCGGCACGATCGCGGGCTCTTACGTTAAGAAGGGCAAGATCAAGCGCGACGGTATGGTGCGCGTAGTCCGCGACGGTATTATTATCGCCGACGACAATATCGCTTCGCTCCAGCGCTTTAAGGACTCCGTTAAGGAAGTTGCCGAGGGTTACGAATGCGGTATCTGCCTCGAGAAATTCAGCGACCTTAAGGAAGGCGATATTTTCGAGGTTTACGAAATTGAGGAATACAGGGACTAATTTATAAACAGTAATCAGTTTACAGTGAGTTTTTTACATTTTCTTACTGACTGCTGCAAACTGTTAAACGTCGTGTGCAGAACTTCTATACTCAATCCAAAATCTGACATAGAAAATAAGGTCAGGGGGATATGTATTTAAAAGAGGAACTGCAAGTGGTGACGAGGAGATATAAAAAATGGGACATAAGATTGAAAGAACTACAGAGGATATAAAAAGAGAGCTTACCGCGATATTCCGCGAGCTTAAGGACCCGCGGGTTAAGGACGCTTTTATTTCAATTATCCGGGTAGATGTTACGAACGATTTATCATATTGTACCGTTTATGTCAGCGCGATAGAGGGTATGGAGCGCTGTAAGCTGGCGTGTAAGGGACTCGACAGCGCTAAAGGCTTTATAAGGCGTGAGCTGGGTCACAGGCTCAGGCTCCGCCATGTCCCCGAGCTTATTTTTACCGCCAGCGACAGTATAGAATACAGCGCGAATATCTCGCGCATTTTAAACAGTTTAGACATTAAGGAAGACAGTAATGACGATTAAAGAAGTTGCCGAACTGATATTACAAAATAATAATTTTGAGATTCTTACTCATAACTATCCCGACGGCGATTGTATAGGCTGCGCCTTTGCTTTAGCTCTAGCTTTAAAGCAAATCGGCAAAAAAGCCCGAGTTATTACTACCGACCGTTCTAAAAAATTTGAGTTCATTTTCTCGATGTACGACGCTCACGAGTTTGAGCCCGAGTATATAATTTCAACCGACGTCGCGAACGAAAAACTGCTCGGAGCTAACCGCAAGGCGTATGAGGGTAAAATCGATTTATGTATCGACCATCATATGTCAAACTGCATTGACGCGCCTAATAAATATGTTGACGAAAAAGCGGCGGCGGCAGGCGAGATTATTTTTGAGCTTATCCCGCTTTTAGGCGCAGAGATAACAAAAGAAATCGCCGATTGTCTATATACCGCGGTAAGCACCGATACAGGCTGCTTCCGCTATACAAACACCACCCCGCGCACTATGAGAATCGCGGCGGAGTTAATGGATTTAGGCTGCGACAGCGCTTATATCAACAAGGTTATGTTTGAAACAAAATCAAAGGCACGAGTTGAGCTTGAGCGCGAGATACTCGAAAATATGATTTTCTGCGCCGACAATCAATGCGCTATTATTTACACTACCCGAAAAATGACAGAGGGCCTCGGCGACGACGAAACCGAGGGCATAGCCTCTATCCCCCGCCAAATCGAGGGCGTTAAAATGGGCATTACCGTACGCGAAAAGGAGAACGATTATAAAATCTCCGTCCGCACCAACGACGACGTAGACGCCTGCGCTTTCTGCGCGAAATTCGGCGGCGGCGGTCATATCGCGGCGGCGGGATGTACACTAAAAGGCGATTTACAAAGCGTTATCGATAAACTCAAAACCGCCGCGGAAGAAACATTATGAACGGAATACTTTTAATAGATAAACCGAAGGGCTATACCTCGTTCGATATAGTCGCGGTGACACGTAAACTTATTTCACAAAAAAAGATAGGACATACGGGGACTCTCGATCCGAATGCGACGGGAGTTCTTCCGCTTTTAATCGGAAACGCGGCTAAGGCTCAGGACATTATCCCTAATCACGATAAGGAGTATATCGCCGAGTTTAAGCTCGGGATCACTACCGATACGCTCGATATCTGGGGCGAAATAAAATCCGAGAAAAAAACCTCCGTTAAGAAATCGGAGGTCGAGTCCGCGTTAGAAAAATTTCGGGGAGAAATCGAGCAGCTTCCGCCGATGTACTCGGCTGTTTCGGTTAACGGTCAAAGGCTTTACAGCTTAGCGCGCCAAGGCATAGAAATCGAGCGTAAACCGAGGAAAGTCACCGTTTATAATCTTGAGCTTCTCGGCTTTAACGACGAAGAACAAGTTGGAGCCTTAAGAATTCTCTGCTCAAAGGGAACTTATATCCGCACTGTAATAGACGACCTCGGAGCCGCTTTAGGCACGGGCGCGGTTATGACGTCATTAGACCGTACTATGGCATGCGGGTTTTTAAAGGAAAGCTGCATTCCGCTCAAAAAATTAAAAAGCCTCTCCCCTGCTGAAATCGAAGAAAAGCTGCTTACTACCGAAAGCCTTTTTGAAAATTACGACGAGTTGAATGTAAGTAAAGCTCAGGCTGAAAGATTTTTTAACGGCGGAGCGCTGGATATCGCCCGAACCTCACTGCGGGATAAGGATAATCTCGACGAAAAAATCTACCGCATAAAAAATGACGGCAGATTTTACGGACTCGGGATAGTAAAGGATAACAGCATAAAAATATATAAGCATTTTTAAGCAATAAATATAATCGTACCCCTTTTTAAGGGGTATTTAAATGTAAAAATAACGTCAGTACATTTGGCAATCTCTTAAATGTACTGACGTTTCTTTATTTAATTACAAAATTCGCGTCATTCACTACGAATTATTTTACGGTAACTTTTACTTTCTTGTAAAGTCCGTTCTGAGCGTAAGCGTAGATATACGCCGTACCCTTCTTCTTAGCCTTAATCTTACCTTTCTGGGTAACTTTTGCTACTGCGGTATTGGAGCTTTCGTATTTTACCTTACGGTGTCGCTTAACCTTCTTCGCCTTCGACTGCGGTACTTCCTTAGTCTTAAGCGTAAAGGTCTTGCCCTTCTTAAGGGTTATACTGCTCTTATTCACGGTAACGGTCTTATCGTTGCCGTTTTTACCGCCCTTAGTTACAACGTGAACGGTTTTAGAGGATGTAACAACCTTTCTGTTCTTATCGAGAGCTATAATAAGATACTTATAATATGTACCCTTCTTCAGCTTCTTCTGAGTATAAGAATTCTTTGTTATTGTCTTAATCTTCTTAAACGGCGGTACCTGACCTTTCTTAGTTCCGCATTTTGAGCCGTATACAACGTAATACTTAGCTCCCTTAACCTTATTCCAGTGAATTGTAATCGCGTTCTTCGTCATCGATTTCTGTCTAGCGCAGAGGAGTCCGAAGATACTTCCCTTAAGGTCTTTTTCGGTTTTTTGCTTAATTACGAAGTTGTCAACCTGTTTCTCGGAAATACCCTTCTTGATCTCGGATACGGGAGCGCCGCCGTTCTCGTTAGCGGGATCATCTTTTCCGCCGCCGTTAGGATCTGTCGGGTTATTTGTCGCGTCGGTAGGAGCCTGATCGGTTGTATCCTGAGTAGCTTCTGTAGCGTCGGTTGTCGGCTGTTCGGGTAAGTCGGAGGGATTGGTAGTTTCCTTCGTTTCGATTGTCGGAGGTCAGTCGTAGCCTCTGTCGGATCAGTCGCGCCTGTAGGCTCGGTCGGGTCGGTAGAGGTTGTGCCGTCTGTAGAACTTGTGCTATCTGTATTACCTGTTTCATTTCCTCCAGGATGTACACTCGGATTTGAAGGTCTTACAGAGGAAGTTGTGCCTGTTTCGTTCCAACCGGGATGATCGCTCGGTCTTGTGTTATTCGTATTACCTGTATCACCCGTGTTGCCTGTATCGCCTGTATCGCCTGTATTACCTGTATCGCCTGTGTCAGGGTTAACTTTCTTACCGATTACAACGTGAGTAGGTATTGAACCGTCGCCGTTTAGTACAGTAGTATCGCCGTTAGCGAAGTTGCTGTCCGCAGGCTCGACTACCTCGCAGTCAATAAGAGTTATTCCGCCGAGGTAATTCGAAACTCCGCCATAATTTATGTTTTCTTTATCATCCGCAACTACGTCGGAATTAATAATTACGAGTTTATCCTTATAATCCCGATCTCCATCTCCGAGTATGCCTCCAGCTAATCCTTCGGCATTTACGGTCATATTATCGATCGTCAGCGTAGCGTTTTCGTCGGACGGATAATCTCCGTATTTACGGTCATAAGTATTTAATAATATACCTGCGTCCCTTGCGGAAGAAACGTTTAAAATTCCTTCGCCCTTAATCGTAGTATTTCTGTGGAAGCATAAGCAAGCAGTTTTATTTGATGTTGAAATACTTATGTCCTTTGTAACGTCTACGGTTAAGTCCTTCATATCGCTTAATACAGCGCAATTCTTAGTAGCCTCATAATCGCCCTTAAGATAGAGGGTATTAGCTTCGGAATCGTAGGTAAATAAGCCGTTACCGAGTACGTCGTCTTTATTAATATCGTTAACCTGAACGCCATCGATCCAGAGCCTGTAGCCCTGAACATCATATCTACGAGAAGTTCGCCGCGGTTCCAAAGATTAGAGGGGTCATGCTGGATATTCTCGTTATTATGGCGGATAGCGAAATAAACTTCCTTACCCGCTAAGTCGGAGGGTATTTCAGCTGTAATTCTTACGTAATTATCGTACTCCTGTCCTAATTCAACAGGTTGATCCTTAAGCTTAGTCATTAAGCTGAAATCGGGAACAGTTCCCGCCCAGATTTCAATTCCTTCGGGCATCCAGCTTTCAGTCTTAGCGAAGAGAGCTACGTGGCTGTTGCCTGCGGAAGGAAGCTGAACCGCGGGTGAGATCGCGATATTATCAACGTTCAGATTTTCCTGTCCGCCATACGCGTCGCTGTCGGCTTTCTTAGTAGAATAGGAGCCGAGCGCGCTCTTACCTTCGGGAATACTTCTGCTTTCGTCGGTATCAGCTTTCGTCGTATAATCTGTCGAGAGTTCCTGAGTCCAGTTATTACCGTCGCCGTCCTTATCGACGAAGGACCAGCCTTTCGAAACGATATCGCC
>CAJOHT010000037.1:8192-16123 GCA_905234305.1 uncultured Ruminococcus sp.
CCGTAGTAGATTCTTCAAACTGAGTACGGGACGCGTAAACCTGCTGGGAATTCTCTTGTCTTTCAGGGTCAGCCATAAACCAGCCCGCAAAGGTGTAGCCGTCGCGTACGGGATGAGGCAGGAAGTCGAGAGTCAGCTTTTCGTTAACCTCTTCCTTATCTACGGGAGTATATCCCGCGCCTGCGTCGAAAGTAACGATAATTTTATCGCCCGCGGGTTCGGTATCAGGCTCGGGTTCGGTAGTTTCTGTTTCCTGGGTATCGTCGGTAGAAGGAGTCTGCGCTTTACCGATTACAACGTGTCCTGGTCTTGAACCGTCGCCGTTTAGTACAGTAGTATCGCCGTTAGCGAAGTTGCTGTCAGCAGGCTCGACTACCTCGCAGTCAGTTAGAGTTATTCCGCCCTCAAATCCTTCAACTCCGCTATACTTATTACTTCTGCTATCAGAAACAACGTTGGAATTAATTATTACTAATTCGTCTTTATATTTAGTATCATAGCGCGAAAAACCTATGATACCTGCTTTGCCTTCAACGTTCATCGTCATATTATCGATAGTCAAAGTCGCGTTCTCATCGGATGCGTAGTCTCCTCTATTTCGGAATGACGTATTAAGGACAACTCCGTTACATACGCGTGAATTAACGTTAAGAGTTCCTTCTCCCTTAATCGTAGTATTTCTATGGAAGCATAAGCAAGCAGCTTCCTTAAACGTATTCGAAATATTAACATCCTTAGTAACGTCTACGGTTAAATTCTTAATATCACTTAATACAACGCAGTAATTACTCGCCTCGTAATCGCCCTTAAGATAGAGGGTATTAGTATCGGAATCGTAGGTAAATAAGCCGTTACCGAGTACGTCGTCTTTATTAATATCGTTAACCTGAACGCCGTCGATCCAGAGTCTGTAACCCTGAACTTCGCCGTAAACCTCCATCATATCGATAAGAAGCTCGCCCTGCTTATGGAAATTAGCGGGATCGATAACGTTATCTCCGTTATTATGACGGATAGCGAAGTAAACCTGCTGACCCGCGAAATCGCCCGGGATATTAGCGGTGATTCTCATATAATTTTGGAAGTCGGTTTGATTCGAAACCTCTTCGGATTTAAGTAAGGTCATCGTATCGAAATCGGGAGCCGTACCCGCGTAGATTTCAATACCCTCGGGAGACCAGGATACTTCGCTCTTAGCGAAGAGAGCTACGGTATTGCTGCCTGCAGAAAGCTGTACCGCTGGAGAAATCGCGATATCGTCCGCGTTAAGAACCTGTTTTTCGACGTGAGTTTCACGGTCGACATCCTTAGAGGTATAAGAGCCTATTACGCTTCTTCCTTCGGGGATGCTTCTGCCGCCTCTAACATCGAGGTTGCCGTTATAAGTATCGGAAACTTCCTGAACCCAGCCGTCGCCGTCGCCGTCGTTATCGACGAAGGTCCAGCCTTCCGAAGCGAGGTCGCCCTCGAAATCGAAGCTCTTAATAATCGGTTTTTCGAGTTCAATCCAATGAGCGTAAACCGTAGTCGACTCCTCGAAATATGTTTCGGAAGCGTAAACCTGCTGGGAATTCTCTTGTCTTTCAGGATCAGCCGTAAACCAACCCGCAAAGGTGTAGCCGTCGCGTACGGGATGAGGCAGGAAGTCGAGAGTAAACTTTTCGTTAACTTCTTCTTCCTCAACGGGAGAATAACCCTTGCCCGCGTCGAAGGTAACTTTTATTATTTCCTTTTCGGAGCCGTAAACTTCCATCATATCGATAAACAGCTTGCCTAAGGATTCGTTTCCGTCTTCCTTATAATGCTCGATAGCGATATAGATAGTTTTACCCGCGTAAGCGTTAAGGTCTACTACGAAATTAATGTAGTTATCGGAATAATCTGCTCCGGGGACATATTCCTGCTCGGTAGAGATACTATCCCGAACGCAGGTCATTTCGTCTGTATTATCGGATTCTCCCGCCCAGATACGGAAGTTTTCGTTGGGGAAATCGCGTTCGCCGCATTTAGCGTAAAGCGAAAGATACGCGCGTCCTGTCGGGAGAGTGATTGCGGGAGAAACCGCGAAATCGTCAACATCAAACGAATTTTCAATATAGTCGCCCGTAGCGGGATCATCTCCGAATTCGCCCGATTTTGAGCTGAGAACTGACGCACCCTGAGGAATGTCGATACCGTTAATGTCGGGGTCCTCGTTATAAGTTGAGGCTTCTTCTTTATACCAGCCGTTGCCGTCGCCGTCTTTATCGACGAAGGTCCAGCCTTCGGCTTCGAGGTCGCCCTCGAAATCGAAACTTTTAACTAATGGATCGTAAAGCGGTTCCCAATGAGCGTAAACTGTAAACCGCTCCTCAAAGGTCGTACTGGAAGCGTAAATCTGCTCGGAATTGCCCTCGTCTCTGTACCAGCCCGCGAAGGAATAGCCCTCGCGCTCAGGGGTAGGAAGATAATCGAGAGTATGCTTTGCTTCGTTAGTAAACATCTCTTTTTCAACTACAGTACCGCCGTTTGCGTCGAAGAAAACCCTACCAACGTCATAGATACTTACGAAGTTAATGTTATTAGCATTAGCGTAAGTCTCTGCCGCCGAATTGGGCTCGCCGTAAATAATAAAACCCTCAACAGGTACGTCGTCTTCGCCGTTCCAGTTATACCCTACAACTTTATCTTCAATATTGGTAACTGTAGCAGGGATATAAAGCGACTTAAGATTAGTATTATTAAATGTATCTTTTCTTATTTTTTCTACGCCCGAACCGATTTTTACATATTTTAAGGCTGTGTATCCAAAAACCTGAGGTCCTAATGTGGTAACATTGTCGGAAAGCTCTATGCTTTCGAGAGAAACACAATCTAAAAATGCATAGGAACCGATCAACGTTACGTTGTCGGGAATATCTATAGCTTTCAGCGAAACGCAGTTGTTAAAAGCATACATATTGATATCCGTTATCGTATCGGGAAGCGATACATCCGTAAGCTTTTTAAACCCTTGGAAAGCGCTTGTACCGATTACGGTAACACCGTATTCAACAACAACCTTAGTTGCTTCATCTTTGTAATATGTGCGATAATCGGGGTCTGCCTCCCCCATCGCGCCGTTGCCGCTGATGGTGAGAGTTTTTGTTGCCGCGTCATAGTCCCACGTACAGTCGCCCGTAGTACCGCTGGTAGGTTTTTCGTTAGCAAACGCTGTTACCGAGAAAACCGACGCTAGCATCAAAACCGATAGAACTACACTTAATAAGCGTAGAGCTGATTTTCTTTTTAACATCATAACTCCTCCTTATGATTAAATATACATATTAATAATAACATATCTTTTACATTTTTGCACTATATTTCACTAAAATATTTTAAAAATTCTTCAATTTTTATTGATTTTCAAACCAATAATCCTTATAATCCTGTAAATTCCAGTCGTCCTCTATATTTTTAGCCGCGGGCATAGTGCGGAAAAGTATAGTCGCCTTTCCGTTTTCTGTAATTTCCTTATCGTAAAGATAGATATTGTCCTCGTACCAGAAGCAATGCTCGTCGCTCGTAATAGTATCTACAAAAAGATTTGAGAAGAAATTAACGTCGCTCGCGGAATATCCTCCCGAAACTGCCGCCATAATCCCGCATACCGTCATAACCTTATTCTTCATATTTTTCCGCGTGTTAAATTTATCGACAGTAATGCCGCAGCCGATGTTTACGAGCTTGCGGCTTTCATCCTCTTCGGTAGCGGTAAGGATTATTTCTCCGCTGTCGAGATAATAATAGTTATAGAGCTTGCCGTTCGAGCGTTTTTCGTCGGATTTTTTCTTCCATTTTTTATACGGATAATCTTCGACATCTCCCCCCAGCTTAACATACATTGTATTAAATGCGGTTGTGTATTTATCGAGCGTAAAATTATAGGTCATTCCCGTTTCATTATCATTTTCTGCAAAATTATTTTTCTGCCTTTTCGGGTAATTCGCCTCGTCCTCGGTAGCGCCCTTTGGCAATTTTTTCGCCTCGTTATCATTTCCGCAGGAAACCGCTCCGAAAACAAGTAATAATATAAGTATAATCGCTGTTATTTTTTTCATATTCCCCATTCCTTCAATCTTCTGTTTAATCTCGCGACGGGAAGTCCGACTACGTTGTTATAATCGCCGTTTATCTTCTCGACGAAAAGTCCTGCCGCGCCCTGGATTCCGTAGGCACCCGCCTTATCTTTCCATTCGTCAGTTTTTAAATATGTTTCTATCTCGTTTTCACTCAGCTTAAAAAAGACTACCTCGGTTTCTTCGCTGAAGGAAAGCGATTTTTCGCCAATATAAAGGCTTACTCCCGTAATTACCTTATGGGTTTTTCCGCTTAAAAGCTCTAACATTTTTTTCGCGTCATTATAATCCGCGGGTTTTCCGAGTATCAAATCGTCAAGAACTACCGTAGTATCGCTTCCTATAATGAGCGAGTCGGGATATTTTTCGCTTATAAATTTTGCTTTTTTCTCCGCTAAGAACTGTGCCGCGTCCTCAGCGATTATATTTTTATCTATACTCTCGTCGACGTCGGCAGGGATAATCTCAAACTCTTTAAAAATGTTTTTTAATAATTCCTGTCTTCTCGGCGAAGCGGAAGCTAAAATTACTTTCATATTTTTACCTCTTATAAAAGATAAGCAGGATTTTACTCCCGCTTACCGTTTAGTTTATTATTCTTCTGTTTCTTCTGTATCTGTTTCCGCCTCGGGTTCGGAATTATCGGCGGGTTTCTCCGTTTCTTCCTCATCATCATGAGGCAGATGAGCGAATGAAACTACCCTGTTATCGCCCGTTATTCTCATAAGCGTAACACCCTTGCTCGGACGCGCGCAAATTCGTACATCCTTAGCGTTAATGCGGATAACTACGCCTTCCTCGCTTATCAGGATGATATCGTCGTCGGGATTTATTACACTGATTCCCGCGACTTTTCCGTATTTCTCAACATGGTAATTGCGGAGTCCCTTACCGCCTCTGGACTGGATTCGGTAATTATCGGGATTGCTTAAGCGGCCGTAGCCTGTTTCGGATACGGTAAGTACGAGCGCGTCCTTATCGATAACACTCATTCCGACGATAGTATCACCAGTCTGGAGATTCATAGCCTTAACTCCACGCGCCTGACGTCCCATAGGACGTACATCGGTTTCCTTAAAGCGGATAGACATACCGTTATGGGTAGCGATAATAATTTCGTCATCGCCCGTAGTCATTCTTACCCACGCGAGTTCGTCCCCCTCGTTTAAATCGAGAGCGATAAGACCGCCCTTACGCGCGGTATTATAGGCGTTAAGCGCGATACGCTTAATTATGCCGTTTTTCGTAACCATAACGAGGTACTTATCTTCCTCAAATTCCTTAACGGGAATCATCGAGGTAACTTTTTCGTCAGTAGCAATCGGGAGGATGTTCGCGATATTCATACCCTTGCTCTGGCGGGTACCCTCGGGAATAGTGTAGCACTTAATGCGGTATACCCTGCCTTTATCGGTAAAGAATAGAATATAATTATGGGTATTGCAGATAAACATCTCTGTCGCGACGTCTTCTTCGCGGGTAGACATACCCTTGACTCCCCTGCCGCCTCGGTGCTGGATCGTGTATTCATCCTCGGCGATACGCTTAACATAACCGAAGCGTGTAAGCGTAACAACGCAGTCTTCCTCGGGGATAAGATCCTCGATATCGACCTCGCCGCTGATATGGCAAATCTCCGTACGGCGCGGGTCAGCGTATTTATTCCTGAGAGCGATAGCTTCTTCCTTAACCTTTTCGAGAAGCAGATGGTGGCTGCCGAGAAGCTCGGTATATTCCTTGATTTTAGCGAGCAACGCGGCGATTTCGTCCTCGATTTTGCCGCGTTCCATATTAGTGAGCTGGCCTAAACGCATCTGAACTATCGCCTGAGCCTGAGCTTCATCGAGTTCGAAGCGCTCCATTAAGTTTGCTTTAGCGGTAGAGGTATCCTTGCTCGCGCGGATGATTTTAATAACCTCGTCGATATTATCTATCGCGATTTTTAAACCCTCTAAAATATGACAGCGTTCCTGCGCCTTTTTAAGGTCAAACTGAGTACGGCGGGTAATAATCTCAACCTGGAAATCGATATAATGCTCAAGGCATTCCTTAAGAGTAAGAATCTTAGGCTCGCCGTTTACTATAGCGAGGATTATCGCGCCGAAAGTAGTTTGCAGCTGGGTATACGAGAAAAGCTGATTAAGTACAATCTGAGGTGAAGCGTCACGGCGGATATCGATTTCGATATGCATACCGTTACGGTCGGAATGGTCTTCGATATTTGTAATACCCTCGAGCTTTTTATCCTTAACCAAATCAGCGATATGCTCGATAAGGCGCGCCTTGTTGACGCCGTAAGGAAGCTCGTTAACGATAATCTTAAAACGGTTATTCTTAGCCTCGACGATTTCGGTTTTAGCGCGGACAATTATTTTTCCGCGGCCTGTAGCGTAAGCGGCTCTTATTCCGCTTCTGCCCATAATTATACCGCCTGTCGGGAAATCGGGACCGGGGATACATTCCATAATCTCGGCAATCTCAGCGTCGGGATTATTTATAAGAAGCTCGATAGCGTCTATAACCTCGCCCATATTATGAGGAGGAATATTAGTCGCCATACCTACGGCGATACCGCTGGAACCGTTTACCAGAAGATTCGGGAAACGGCTCGGAAGAACGGTAGGCTCTTCAAGGCGGTCGTCATAGTTCGGTACGAAGTCAACCGTCTTTTTCTCAATATCTGTAAGCATCTCGGTAGAAATCTTACTCATTCTCGCTTCGGTATATCTGTACGCCGCGGGCGGGTCGCCGTCAACGGAACCGAAGTTACCGTGGCCGTCTACGAGCATATATCTCATCGAGAAATCCTGAGCCAGACGTACCAGCGCGTCATAAACCGACGCGTCACCGTGGGGATGATACGCGCCCAGTACCGCACCGACGGTATCGGCGCATTTATGGTAGGGTTTATTCGGCTCAAGACCTCTTTCGTACATTGTATAGAGAATTCTTCTATGTACGGGCTTTAATCCGTCGCGCACATCAGGAAGCGCTCGGCTTACGATTACCGACATTGAGTAGTCCAGGAAGGACTGTTTCATTTCTTTCTCAACATCTACGTCTATTATTTTACCGCTAATCTCTTTTATCTCATTTTCGTTATTCAAAATCATTCACCTCATATTTTACGTGTCCGCGTCGAGCGTGGACGTTCCTATCAAAAATACATATTCCCCGTATATCATAATTTTTTATGAAATTTTGGATATGGAGGAAATATTCTGCGTTCGACCGTTAACTTGTTTTTTTCATTTTACTTAAAATGTCGCTTTTATCTTTTCGTACAGCTCGGGCATACGCTTTTTAAGGCTTACGGGACGGAAGGTTTTACTATCTAAAATACCGTGTTCCGTCGTTCCGTAGCCGAGTTCCGTCTGAGAACCGTCCTCATTAATCTTTTTTACCGTATAGGTAAATTGAATATGCGCGGCTTTAAGCTCGATAGCCCAGGTTCTTACAACAATATTGTCCTCATACTGAGCGGGGCGCTCAAAATGACAGCTTAAATTAGTAACAGGAAATAATATTCCCGCGTTTTCAATATCGCTGTAGGATATTCCGAAGCTCTTAATATAATCTGTTCTTCCCGCCTCATACCAAATCGGGTAATTGGAATGATGAGCTATTCCCATTCTGTCGGTTTCGGCGTAACGAACTGTTAAATATGTCCTTGTATGCATAATTTTTCCTCGTTTTAAATATCAAGATTCTGTACAAATTTCGCGTTTGTTTCAATAAATTCTCTTCTCGGCTCAACCTTATCGCCCATAAGGATACTAAAGGTTTCGTCAGCTGTCTCGGCGTCGCTGAGCTGAACTTTAAGCATAAGACGGC
>CAJOHT010000038.1:0-7442 GCA_905234305.1 uncultured Ruminococcus sp.
GTACAAAAAAGATCAGTTCAAACAGAAAAAATCTTAAACCGAATTAAGTCCGATAGTGATAAAAATGTCGCTGAAATTCTCTCAAAAGCTGATGATGAATGCCGCGATATTATGGAACAGGCTGAAATTCAAGCTGAAAAAGCCGCTAAGATTGTTACCGATAACGCAGACATAAAACGCTTACAATTCAGGAAATCCTCGAAAAGCCGCGCTGAGCTTGAAATAAGAAACAGTGTTTTAAAACAGCGCAGAATCGAGATTGATAAAACTATAGATGAAACTTTGAGCTATTTGCTTAATCTTAATGATAACGAGTATTTTTCTTATATCTACAAGCTGGCTGCTACTTTAAAAGGCAAAAGCGGTGTTATAATGCTCAACGCTAAGGATTTGGACAGACTTCCCGACGACTTTATTGTTAATGTCAAAAACGCGGGACTAGACGTTGAGCTTGAGGATAAGGCGGTAGATATCATCGGCGGTTTTATTCTTAAAAACGGCGATATAGAAGAAAATATGGCGTTTGATGCTCTTATTATGTCCAAGAGGGATTCGCTTGAGGATATGATTAACCGCGAGCTTTTTAAATAGGAGGGTTCTATGGGCTTATCATATGAATTTTCCATAGGCTCCGTAAGAGCTAAAGAAAAGAACCTTCTATCCTCTTCCGATATTGAACAGCTTGTTGCATATAACAGCACAGATGAGCTTGTCCGTTTTCTTAATGAAAAAAGTTATGGCGAAGGCAAAAATGTGGACGAGGTTTTAAAAAGCCGTACCGACAGTCTTTGGGATTACTTAAAGAGTGTCGCTCCCGATTTCAGCATATTCGATCCCTTTATTATCGAAAACGACGCGCATAATTTTAAGGTTATTCTTAAGGGAATCATGTCAGGCAAAAAGCGTGAAAAACTTTTAGTTGAGCCTTATACAATCGATATTGACATTTTGAATAAAGCTGTCGAGCATAAAAGATTCGATATACTCCCCGATTGGTTAAAAGACGCCGCTAAAGACGCTTACGAGATAATTACCCATAAAACTGACGCCAGAGAAAGCGATGCCGTTATAGATAATGCGACTATGCGCGAGATGCTGAAACTAGCCTACGCAGCCGATTCTGAATTCATTTCGGAGTATTTTAATACGCTTGTTTTTTACAATAATATTAAAATAGCGATACGTTCCTCAAAAGCTGAAACTGACGCTGATTTTCTTAATAAGGCTATGTGTGACGTAAAAGAATTCAGGAAAAGTTCAGTGATTTCCGCTGCGTTAAAGGGTTATGAAACTCTTATTGACGAGTTATCAAAATACAGCGAATATGACTGCAAGAATGCTGTTGAGCAATATAAAGCCTCTCCCTCATTATTTGAGCGATTTGTTGACGATAAACTTATGGGGTTAGCTATCATATGCTGTAAAAGAGCAAGTGAAGGATGCGAGCCGCTTTTAGGTTATTATCTCGGAGTTGAAACCGAAAAGAAGGTCATTCATATTATCGAAAGCGGAATTAGAACCGCATCCGATAAAGAAGTAATCAGAGAAAGGCTGCGTGAGATTTATGGCTAAAAATATAGCTGTACTCGGCGACAGCGAAAGTATTAAAGGCTTCAGCGCTATCGGACTCGATATTTTTCCCTGCGACACTTATGACGATGCTTCGAGAATTTTGAGAAACCTTGCCGACAGCGACGAATACTCAATAATATACGTTACCGAGGAATTTTTTAATAATATCGAAAAAGAACGTTCAAGGTACGAGGGACAAATTACTCCTGCCATTATTCCTATTCCTGGAGTAAAAGGTAATGAAAACACAGGAACAAAACGGCTGTCTTCTTTTGTAGAAAAAGCGGTCGGATCAGATATAATCTTCAATAATTGAGGTGTATACTTTGAAATCAGGTACTATAACAAAAGTCGCGGGACCTCTCGTTATCGCAGAGGGTATGCGTGACGCGAATATGTTTGACGTTGTAAGAGTTAGTAAACAACGTCTTATAGGTGAAATAATTGAAATGCACGGGGACAAAGCCTCTATTCAGGTTTATGAAGAAACTTCAGGTCTTGGCCCAGGAGAAAAGGTTGAGTCAACAGGTATACCTCTTTCAGTTGAATTGGGTCCTGGACTTATCGGTTCAATTTATGACGGTATTCAGAGACCGCTTAATAAAATCATGGAGGTTGCGGGTACTAACCTTACCAGAGGTGTAGATGTACCCTCGCTTGACCATGAGAAAAAATGGAATTTTAAATCCTGCGTAAAAGCGGGTGATTCCGTCGTTTTAGGAGATGTACTCGGTACTGTTGAGGAAACATCCGCTGTCCTTCATAAAATATTGGTTCCGAATAAAATAAGCGGAACTGTTGAGGAAATCAACGACGGTGAATTCACAATTGATGAAGTTATCGCAAAAATCAAAACCGATAATGAAGTTAAGGATATTAAAATGTTTACAACATGGCCTGTCAGAAACGGCAGACCTTATAAAAAGAAATTATCTCCCGATATCCTTCTTACAACAGGTCAAAGACCTGTCGATACGCTCTTTCCGCTTGCAAAGGGCGGCGTAGCGGCTGTACCAGGTCCTTTCGGTTCGGGTAAAACTGTCGTTCAGCATCAGCTTGCTAAATGGGCGGCTGCTGACATTATCGTATATATCGGATGCGGCGAACGCGGCAACGAAATGACTGATGTATTAAATGAGTTCCCCGAGCTTAAAGATCCGAGAACAGGCAACTCTCTTATGGAAAGAACTGTCCTTATCGCTAATACATCCGATATGCCTGTTGCGGCTCGTGAGGCTTCAATATATACAGGAATTACCATAGCCGAATACTTCCGTGATATGGGCTATACTGTAGCTTTAATGGCGGATTCTACATCCCGTTGGGCTGAGGCATTAAGAGAAATGTCAGGTCGTCTTGAGGAAATGCCGGGCGAGGAAGGTTATCCCGCTTATCTTGGAAGCAGACTTGCCCAGTTCTATGAAAGAGCGGGACGAGTTATAGTAAACGGCACCGAGGATACCGAGGGCGCGCTTTCCGTTATCGGAGCGGTATCGCCTCCAGGCGGAGATATTTCAGAACCTGTATCTCAGGCTACGCTTAGAATTGTAAAGGTATTCTGGGGACTTGACGCCAATCTCGCTTATAAACGCCACTTCCCCGCTATTAACTGGCTCACAAGTTATTCGCTTTATACTGACCAGCTCGAAAAATGGTACGCTGAAAACGCAGCTCCTGATTTTATGGAGCTTAGAGGACGACTTCTTGCTCTATTACAGGATGAAGCTGAGCTTGAGGAAATCGTTAATCTCGTCGGTATGGACGCTTTATCTGCTCCCGACCGTTTAAAGCTGGAAACTTCTCGCTCTATTCGAGAGGACTATCTACACCAGAATGCTTTTGATCCTACCGATACATATACCTCGCTTAAGAAGCAGGTTCTTATGATGAGAGTAATCCTCAGCTATTATGATAAAGCGCTGGAAGCGCTTAATAAAGGCGCTGATATAGAAATGCTCGTTAATATTCCTGTTCGCGAGCGTATAGGAAGATATAAATACGAACCTGAGAATAGAATTGACAACGAATTCGAGTCAATTGAATCTCAGCTTGTTAACGAAATTGATGACGTTCTTAAAAGGAGTGATGACTGATGCCTAAGGAATATCGTACAATACAGGAGGTAGCAGGTCCTCTTATGATGGTAAGCGACGTCGAGGGTATTAAATACGACGAACTTGGCGAAATCGAGCTTCCCAGCGGCGAAACCAGAAGATGTAAGGTTCTTGAAGTTAACGGTAATAATGCTCTTGTACAGCTTTTTGAGTCGGCATCAGGTATTAATCTCGCGGGTTCAAAGGTTAGATTCTTAGGACGTTCCATGGAACTTCCCGTTTCTACAGATATGCTTTCGAGAGTATTTGACGGACTTGGAAATCCTATAGATGATGGTCCTGCTCTTATTCCTGAGAAAAGACTTGATATTAACGGAACACCTATGAATCCCGCGGCAAGAAATTATCCGCAGGAATTTATTCAGACGGGCGTTTCCGCTATTGACGGCTTAAATACTCTCGTAAGAGGTCAGAAGCTCCCTATTTTCTCAGCATCGGGTCTTCCCCATGCTCAGCTCGCTGCTCAGATCGCGCGTCAGGCTACAGTAAGAGGTAAAGACGAGCAGTTTGCCGTTGTCTTTGCGGCAATGGGTATTACTTTTGAGGAAAGTAACTATTTTATTGAGTCTTTCAGAGAAACAGGCGCTATAGACAGAACCGTTATGTTCGTGAACCTCGCAAACGACCCCGCTATTGAAAGAATCGCTACTCCGCGTATGGCTCTTACTGCCGCTGAGTATCTTGCTTTTGATTTAGGTATGCACGTACTTGTAATTCTTACGGATATTACGAACTACGCCGACGCATTACGTGAGGTTTCTGCCGCGCGTAAGGAAGTTCCTGGACGAAGAGGATATCCCGGATATATGTACACCGACCTTGCGACCTTATACGAAAGAGCAGGTAGATTAAGAGGCAAAGAAGGTTCAATTACTCTTATTCCTATCCTTACAATGCCCGAGGATGATAAAACTCATCCTATTCCCGACCTTACAGGTTATATTACCGAGGGTCAGATTATTCTTTCGCGTGAGCTTTATCGCAAAGGCGTTACTCCTCCAATCGACGTACTTCCGTCTCTTTCGAGACTTAAGGATAAGGGTATCGGTCCAGATCGTACACGTGAGGATCACGCGGCTACAATGAACCAGCTTTTCGCGGCGTATGCACGAGGAAAAGACGCAAGAGAGCTTATGGTAATTCTCGGCGAGGCGGCTCTTACCGATATGGATAAAAAATATGCTGAATTCGCCGAAGCGTTTGAAAAACAATATGTATCTCAGGGGTATGACGCTAACCGTTCTATCGAAGAAACTCTAGATATCGGCTGGAAACTGCTCGAGATTCTTCCCCGAAGCGAGCTTAAACGTATTAAAGACGATATGCTTGATAAGTATTACGGGAAATCGTAATAAAAAGAAGATATACCTTTCCTCCCTATCTAAAGAATCAGAATTAGGGGGATATCACATTTTAGAAAGGGACGTCCATTATTTAAGTGGACGATGAATAATATGGCAGTAATGAATGTAAATCCAACACGAATGCAGCTTACTAAGCTAAAAAAGCAGCTTACAACTGCTATTCGCGGACATAAAATGCTTAAAGACAAGCGTGACGAGCTTATGCGTCAGTTCCTTGACTTAGTACGTGAAACACGTGATTTAAGAGAAAAGGTTGAAATCGAACTGAATAACTGTAACTCTCATTTTGTTAATGCAAGCGCAGTTATGTCAAAAGAAGCGCTTGACGCGTCGCTTATGTCGCCTAAGCAGCAGGTTAATATTGAAACCGAAGTAAAAAACGTAATGAGCGTTGAGATACCTCAGTTTAACTTCGGAACACGTACGAGCAATTCTTCCGATATTTTTCCGTACGGATTCGCTTTTACATCTTTTGAGTTGGACGATGCTGTTGTTTCGCTGAATAACGTACTACCTGATTTAATCAAGCTCGCCGAGTACGAAAAAAGCTGCGAGCTTATGTCAACAGAAATCGAAAAAACAAGGCGCAGGGTTAATTCTCTTGAACACGTTATGATTCCGAGATATCAGGATACAATAAAATATATCTCAATGAAGCTCGAGGAAAATGACCGAAGCAGCCGTACAAGACTAATGAAGGTAAAGGATATGCTTTTGGATAAAGCACATAATTACTCGGGAAAACAAGCATAATAATAAGCCGTTGCATTCGCAGCGGCTTATTCTAACTAAGCTATTCCCTATTGAATATTTTATTGTGATGTGATATTATTATATATATTCAAAAAACAGGAGATTTACAATGAAAAATCAGAAAAAAAATACAAAAAAAGAGAAAGTTAATTTCTTTAACAAATGGAGCATTATACTTCTTATTGCGGATATAGTTTTATTTATTCCCGCGATGATAGATTTATCAAATCCTTCGGTATTCTCTCCTTTTAACGGAATTTTCTACATTCTGGTCGCTTCCTCAGTTTTAATTACGGTTTTCTACTTTTTATATCTTAAGTTCCAAAAATCCGTATTTAAATTCTTAATATTTACAGTTTTGATTGCGGGCGTTTTAGAAGGAACAGTTTTTCAAATTGATTCTTACTCAACCATTATCGCTAAGGAAAGCACCTATTCGTATTCTCCCGCAAGCTCTTCTCCGACAGGATCTGTTCAGACATCCGCGGACGGAAGTGTAACTGTTACGGGTACTCAGCAAGCCTCGTTCAGCATAAAGAATATCAACAAAAGAGTTGATACGATTACAGCTAATGTTGAGTTTTTTGGCGATACGAAACTCCTAAATGTCAGCATAGACGCTTCGGACGAGAGCCATTTCACTCAGCGCGTAGGTGTAGGTAACGCAAAAATCGCTATCAATAACGAAAGTTCAAAATGCATAAAAATGAATCTTAACGGTAAAGTTACCGATTTAACGTTAAGATTTACGGGTAACTCAGAAACAGGTACATATATTATACGCTCTTTAGAATTTAATAAAATTAAACCTTTCGATATTATATTTATCAGATGGGTATTTATAATACTTCTCGGCGGACTTATTTACTGTGTTTTTATTTCAAAAAGTCTTAAGAATACCTTTGACGCGGAAAAGAAAAAATTCATTTTAGTTTCCTGTGCTGCGCTGTTTACAGCTCTGATGTTTATGTTTAATTCAGTTTCGTATAAGCTGCCTGACGGCGGAATAAAGCAAGATTTTTCAACTCCAGCGACAAATCAGATTTCAAAAGAAATCGTTGACGCATTTGAAAACGGTCAGGTTAATCTGCTTATTGAACCCACGGACGGCTTTAAAGCGCTTTCAAATCCATATGACTGGAGTTTAAGAAAACTTAAAAATGAGGAAGGCGCATGGGATCATGTTTATTACAACGGAAAATACTATTCCTACTATGGCGTAGCTCCTGTACTGGTATTGTTCCTGCCGTATCATATTATTACAAGTCATTATTTTCCGACCGATATGGCAATACTGCTCTTCTCATCTATAGGTATAGTTTTCTTATTCTTAACTTATTTTGAAATTATTAAAAGATTTTTCAGTAAAATACCTGCCAATATCGCACTATCGGGATTTTTGGTTATGCTCGCGTCCTGCGGAGCATTCTACCTTACGGGCAGAACCTTGTTCTATGAGATATCGATTTCTTCAGGATTTATGTTTACCACGCTCGGATCTTTCCTATTAGTATCCTCTGGAGTTATAGAAGGCGGTAAACTAAAAAAGATTAGAATTCTTTTCTCTTCGCTATGCTTCGGACTTGCCGTTCTATCTCGTCCTACTCTTACGGTTTATGCGGTATGCGCTGTCGGATTC
>CAJOHT010000038.1:7554-16754 GCA_905234305.1 uncultured Ruminococcus sp.
GATTCGCCGCTTGATTTCGGAATTAGCTATTCGGTAACAATTAACGACTTTACAAGAAATGATTTTTACCTGATTTTTGTAATTATTTCCGTATTCGCCTATCTTTTCACGGCTCCGATATTCTCCCCCACATATCCGTTTGTAAGCGCTGAATTAAACAAACTGGGCGCTAACGGATACTACTTTAATGATATTGGAACTTCCGCGGGTATATTTTTCCTTGCCGCTCCTGTTATAGGGTATCTTTTTGGAGGAAAAGCCCTTAAAAAGATTCCTGATAAAAAAGATAAGCGTAAATATGCTTTTATGGTTGGTGTTCCCTGTGTTTTAATGCCGCTTGTGATAATCTGCTCGGTTTGGGAAAGCGGCTACGCGATAAGATACTTTGCTGATTTTGCGTGGGAAATATTAATCGGCGCGCTTATAATACTATTCTTCCTGTATATTAAGAGCGAGAATGAGGGTAAAAAACTGCTTCTATCAAGATTTATGGCGGCTTCCGCTGTAGCGGCAGTTATAATTAACGCTATTTATATATTCAATTTTACTTTCGATACAAGCCATTATCCCGAAATGTCGTTTATGCTAGAGAGAATGATATCCTTCTGGAAATAATTCAATAAATGTTTTACGCCGACTCAATAGAGTCGGCGTATTTTATCGGTATATTTTGTATATACTATTTAGTTTTTACTTTTAGCGTTTTGCTGTAATTACTGTATACAACTTCATCATCTAAGGTGTTATAAGAACGGACTCTAACATAGTATTTTTTCCCTGAAGCAAGATTTAAGGTGGCCTCATCGGATTCTGTACCTTTTATTTCCTTAGATATAACAGGAGATTTAAAATTATTATTCCGCGAATACTGAACCTCATATCCCTTACAATCCTTTTCCTTAGGAGTCCAGCTTACCGTCGCTTTATTCTTTTTCATGGATTTTGCGGATAGAATCTCAACTTTTGGATAATTAGTATATGCGGAAATCTTTTTAAAAGCGCTGTAATACTTTTTGCCGTTTCGGTCATATACAGCCCGAATCTTCATAAATTGCTTTTCGCCTGAATCCAGGTCGGAATTCACATAAGAATTAGATTTAGTTATATCGATTTCGTTATAAGTTCCGTCATTTTCGTCAAGCTCGAAGATTTGATAATAATCGGCGCCCTTGGATTTAGCCCACTTTAATTTAATTTTAGTCTGATAACTGGTTGTTTTTACGCTCTTTGGAATCGCGGGTTTAACATCAAAGAATAGTGTTTTTGTTTCATAATATTTGAAATTTTTATATCTTATGATTTTAAGTTTAGCGGTACCTGCCCTGTCGTTTTTAAAATACATAAGTTTATAATCCTTATTATATTTAAGCAGAGTCGCGCCGTCGTAAACCTTAATTCCTGAAACTTTTACCGAGGATTTATCACCTAAAGCATATGCATCTTTTAAACCTTCAACCCTCAACTTAGAGGTTTCGTCTTCGTAATCATATAAAGGATCATAACATACATTAGCGTCAAACCTTCGACCGTAAATAGTCATAGCGTCGGAAAACTGCCATATATCCGCGATTGTATCGTTATACATTTCTTTTTTTACGGTAGTATCAAGATGATATAAATACGGCCACTGTGCATACCAAATCTTATATCCTTTATTCTGCAGCTTAGAAATATCGAGATACTGCTGGAAAAATCCCTGGAATGAATAAACTACGGGAATATAACCGTAATCTTCTACGGTATCGCAAAATTTACATACGCTTTTATAAATATAGAATTTGGATATTTTTTTCTTAGATAACGCTTTGACTTGAACTTTATCCTCGATATCATACGCTACAGGAATAATACTCGGGTTTTTACAGTAATTACCCATACTTTTAAGCTGTTTATGTACCCATTTAGCGCACTTAAGATTATCGCTTATACTGTAAACATAAGAATACACATATACGCCGAATTCAATACCGTTCTCTACACATTTCTTTACATTCTCTTTAAATCGAACGTCAAGATAACCTCCTGAGGTTTTATAATATCCCAAACGGATAATAGCGAACTCAACATCGGCTTTTTTCATCTCGTCAATTTTAATATTGTCATTCCATGTTGAAACATCGACTCCATAATGGAAATCATCATTCTTTTTTATATCCTTGAGCTTAACGGCGCCTGCGGGAATAACCGATAAAAGAGTTATTACCGTTAACAAAATCGGGATAAAAGTTTTTCTTAATCTCATTTTTTCATATCCTTTTTTTAAATTTGATTTTTATTATACTATAAAAAACTTAATAATACAAGGAATAATATAAATTGCCACTTTTTTTCAGTAATAATTTGCAATTTTTTGCATTTTATTCTATACTATAGTTGGTGATAATTTATGTTTACGTTTACAATTGAAAACGCGGATTTTTTAAATGATTTTTATAAGGAGTTCAAAGAGTATGTACGAAGCATGTACGGATATACCGCGCAATTCCTTATTGAGCCTACTTTAATGGAAGAATATAAGGAGCAGGAAAAGCTCACGCTTATTCTTATTAACAAATGCATATACCAAAATGTTTTCAATATGATGGCTCAGCTTGACAACAATATGGTATTTTCCTCGTTATCGTGTCTTGAAAACGCTCTTTATAATATCCGCCTTTTTAAAGCTCTTAAAATTAACAGGCATAATCTGTATAAATATATGACAGACGAGTATTTCGACCTCATTAAATGCGAGGAAATCGCCGACAAAAACACGGAATTAAAGGATAAAAACGAATTTTCGGTAAGGGATTTTTATAAAGAGATTAAAACTCTTAACCGATTTGAGGATATTAAAATGATTATGCCGTCACAAATCCACGAAGGAAGCCTGTATATGGGATTATCCAACGGTAACGAGCTTAGCGATAAGCTCCAGGATAAAATAAGAGGATATATAATCTCGATGTACAGAGCCTTAAGTTCACACAACGACCTATTCTTCAACGGCGGTATCGATAAAGAAGCCGAGGAAATTGAAGGAAGCCTTTATAGAAAATTTATGGATTACATAAGACTTTACGTTTGATGGTACGATTTTCCGCTCTGCATTGCTTTATGCTCAGCGGATATTTCCGTATATAGCTCAAATGAGGTAAAATGACGATTTGTATCGGTAAGCACTGCTTTAAGTGCTACGGAGGCTTTTCTCTTGCGAATAAGAGCAAGGAAAATATTTAGTATTCCTTCATTAAAGCCAGCCATAAAGAGTATTTCTTCGTTAAAGCTCTCCCCTTCACGTTTAACTTCATCCTCACTTAACCCCAAAAGATATTCAAGAGTGTAAGCGTATTCTTGCTTTTCGATATCCCTGTAGTTTATATTCAATTTACGGCAGATGTTTTTTATTTCAATGGATTTTTTCTTTTCTATGTTATAGAGTAAAAGCGTTTGCATAAAATCACCTTATTAATTATAAAAAATATTTTAAATGTTGTCAAATTATGAAACATTATAATTCTTTTAACGAATATTGCAAAAAGAAATATGGTAAAAAAATTTATAAACTCTCAATAAGCGGCGGTATGACCTGTCCTAACCGTGACGGCACTCTTGATACGAGAGGCTGTATATTCTGCTCCTCAGGCGGCTCGGGCGAATTTTCTAGTGCGTATAGCACGGATATCATATCTCAGCTTAACGAGGCAAAAAAGCGCGTAGAAGCTAAAACTAAAGATAATTTATATATAGCTTACTTTCAGCCTTTTTCTAATACATATGCCGATGTTGATTATTTAAGAGATATTTATTATAAAGCGATTAAACCTGATTATATCGTCGGCTTATCTATCGCGACAAGACCTGATTGTATAAATAAAGAAATATTAAAACTGCTTTCGGGAATTAATAAAATAAAGCCCGTTACCGTAGAGCTTGGGCTGCAGACTATTCATGAAAGCACAGCCGAATATATAAGACGCGGCTATCCCCTTTCCGTATACGTAAAAGCCGTTAATGATTTACATAAAATAAAAATTGAGGTAGTCACTCACCTTATTATAGGCTTACCTTATGAAAGCGAAGAAATGATTTTAGATTCGGTAAGATACGTCGGTAAGCTGACTGACGGTATAAAGCTGCAACTCCTGCACATACTAAAAGGAACGGATCTTGAAAAAGAATATTTACAGAACAAATTTGAGGTTTTAAGTCTTGAAAAATATACAGATTTAATATGTAAATCTATTGCGCTTTTGCCTGAAAACGTTGTCATACATCGAATAACGGGCGACGGAGATAAACGCGGGCTTATCGCTCCCCTGTGGAGCGCGGATAAAAAGCGCGTGTTAAATTATATAAATAAAGAACTTGACAGACGTTGTGTTAAACAAGGAGGAAAATTATGTCAGACGTAAAAAAGAATCCCTACGCGGGAACTCAGACAGAAAAGAACTTAGAGGTGGCTTTCGCAGGCGAATCGCAGGCGAGAAATAAATACACATATTTCGCTTCTGTCGCAAAAAAAGAAGGCTACCAGCAGATTTCGGCATTGTTCCAAAAAACCGCCGATAACGAAAAAGAACACGCTAAGCTCTGGTTCAAGGAGCTTCAAGGTATCGGTACCACAACAGATAACCTTAAGGCAGCGGCTGACGGTGAAAATTATGAATGGACGGATATGTACGAGAATTTCGCTAAAACAGCCGACGAGGAAGGCTTCCACGAGCTTGCCGAAAAATTCAGAGGCGTAGCCGCGATTGAGAAAATGCACGAGGAACGCTACAGAGCGCTTCTTAATAATATCGAAACCGCTCAGGTATTTGAAAAGAGCGAAGTCAAGGTATGGGAATGCCGTAACTGCGGCCATATCGTAGTAGGTACGAAGGCTCCCGAAATTTGCCCAGTGTGCGCCCATCCGCAGAGCTTCTTCGAAATCCACGCGGAGAATTATTAATAATGTTCAAAGATAAACAGCGTGTCATTTGGCACGCTGTTGTTTTATATGTTAATCTGCGCGATAACTTCCATCTCAAACCCGCGAGCCGCGGGAGCCAAATCCGCCTTTGGAAAAACAAATTTGTATTTATAACATCATCAACGGCGGGATTAAAATAACTGAGAACTGACTACTGTGAACTGCTTTGGTGCAGAGAGAATACGGTCATCTATGCAAGGACTTTCATCTCAAACCGTGGGTTCACGTTTATGGGAAAACTATCTGCTGCGCTCCTCCCTAAAATTGTCCCACTGGGACAATTTCTTAACGGTCGGCTTCGAATCCCTCTCTTAATTGCTTCGCAATTAATGCAGAGAGAGTATATTCATCTATGCGAGGACTTTCATCTCGAACCTTGGGTTCACGTTTATGGGAAAACTATCTGCTGCGCTCCTCCCTAAAATTGTCCCACTGGGACAATTTCTTAACGGTCGGCTTCGAATCCCTCTCTCTTTTTTGCGCAATAAAAAACAGACACTCCGTATGGAGTGCCTGTTTTTTACTGGCGCAGAGAGAGGGATTCGAACCCTCGGTACGGGGTATCCGTACACATGATTTCCAATCATGCTCCTTCGGCCTCTCGGACATCTCTGCAAAGCGACCTTGACTATTATATAGCAAGAGCCGAAAAAAATCAAGTTTTATTTAAAACTTTTTAAATTTTTATTAAGCATATCGGTTTTTGTTACGTTAAAATAAACCTCGGTATTATAATATCTTTCAAACGCTTTCTGAATAAGCAGAGGATTAATATTTGTAACACTGCCCGCGGGAAGCGTAATATTGAGTATCGCTCCGCCTATATTGCGCTCAAGTTTAAAATCATTGAAAAAAGGCTTTATGTCAATTTCCTTTATTCCCTTTTTCTTAGTCTTTTTCTCGACTAATACTTCATCCTTATTAAAAAGCTCATCTAAAAGCCTGTACACCTCGTCGCCAGATAATTTATCAGAGGTAATTCTTATATTAAAAACAGAAAAAGCTATTTCTTTAGCTTTCATTTCGGGCTCGGTCACATCAAATATACGGATACCGCTCGGAAGACTTTTATTCAGATTAACTTTAATATCCTCAAAGCTATATTCCTCAACAAGCCTGATATCCATACATTCCCTCTCACCTTTAAACCCGAGAGATAAAGGAAGCGGAAATGTCGCGTAAGGGTGGACATTAAAGCCCTCGGTATGCCAGATAGGTATACGGCTTTTATGGAGCGCTCTGAGCATACAACGGTTTAAATCAAGATGAGATATATACTTACACTCATTATCTTTAGTAAACCATACTCTAACGTCTTTCAAAGCATACACCTCCCCCGTATTTGGCGGCGCCGCAATTACTGCATTTCAGCCTGCAATGCTCAGTGGTAGTATCATTATATGCTTTTTCACGCTCTTTTTTCAGAAAATCCTTAGATACACCGTAGTCGAGAAAATCCCACGGAAGAATTTCGTCAAAACTTCTTTCCCTGCAAGCATAAAAATCAGGATCAATACCGCACTCGTCAAAAATTTCAAACCAGCTTTCAAGCGAAAAGCAATCGCTCCAACCGTCAAAATGGAAGCCTTTTTCACAGGCTTTCTCAAGAACTGCGCATAATCTTCTGTCGCCTCGGGCGAAAACCGCCTCAAGGTAGCTTGTGTCGGCATCATGATAATTATAATTAATTTTTTTAGTAGTTATTGTTTCCTTAAGATGCAGTTGTTTATCCATAAGAGTTTTACGTGAATTCTGCGGAAACCACTGGAACGGAGTAAAAGGCTTAGGAACGAATGATGCCGTAGAAATCGTAACGGTAACGCTCTTACCTTTAGGCTTGCTTTCACAACGGTAATAGGTATCTACTACTTTTTGCGCAAGGTGAGCTATACCTTCCACATCCTCGTATGTTTCGGTAGGAAGCCCTATCATAAAATACAGTTTTACCTTTGTCCAGCCCGCGTTAAAAGCCTTTGAGCAAGTTTCCATAAGCTCGTCTTCAAAAACATTTTTATTTATAACGTCTCTAAGTCGCTGAGTACCTGCCTCGGGAGCAAAGGTCAGTCCGCTCTTCCTTACAGTATTTATCTTACTTAAAATATCGTCGCTAAAGCCGTCAACACGCAATGACGGTAATGAAATGCTGACTTTTTCATCCTCCGCCCATTTATTAAGTTCAGTAAGCAGTGCTACGATTTCGGTATAATCCGAAGAGCTTAAGGATGATAACGAAACTTCATCATAACCTGTATTATTACATAATTTATGACACTGTTCATTTATTACCTCAATCGATTTTTCACGTACAGGTCGGTATAAAAATCCTGCTTGACAGAAGCGGCAGCCTCTTATACAGCCTCTGAATATCTCAGAAACAGCCCTGTCGTGAACTATTTCAATATTTGGTACGACAAAATTCTCGGGATAATAGCTATTATCCATATCGAGCATAAGACGCTTCTCTACTTTTTCAGACACACCGTCCTTAGGATTAAAGCACTTAATAGTGCCGTCCTCATTATACTCAACATCATATAACGCGGGTACATATACGCCTTTTATATTGGCAGCTAGTCTTAAGAACTCGTCTTTGCTCTTATTTCCATCACGACATTTACGATAAAGTTCAATTACTTCTAAATCGACCTCTTCTCCCTCGCCGATAAAAAATATATCAATAAAATCAGCCAATGGTTCGGGATTACACGCGCAAGGTCCTCCCGCTACAACAATTTGCTTCAAATCTTTTCTATCAGAGGATTTAAGAGGAATACCAGCGAGCTTAAGCATATTTAATACATTTGAAAAACTAAGCTCATATTGAAGCGTAAAGCCAATAAAATCGAAGTCGGTTATAGCGTCGCCGCTTTCCAGCGCGTAAAGCGGAATGCTTTTTTTAATCATTATCTCTTCCATATCCAGCCACGGAGCGAATACTCTTTCACACCAGATATACGGAAAGTATTTTCATTCCGAGATGTGACATACCTATTTCGTATGTATCAGGAAAACAGAACGCAAATCTAACGTCAACGTTCTTTTTATCTTTTATTACAGAGTTCATCTCGCCGCCGACATATCGTCCAGGCTTTTGAACCTTTAGTAAAATTTTTTCTACGTCCTTGTTTATCATAACGCCTCCGTCAGAGATACTTTTCTTTCCTGAAAAAAACTGATAAAAATAGATATAATCCGATAAATAACAATGAGAAATTGAAATAGGAGTCAAATAGAATTAATATTCCGAAAAAGAATATAACAAAAGAGATTATAAGTGTTGTTATATCGGAAATGAATACAGATTTATTATATGTAAACTTAGAGCTTAAGCATAGAAACATCAATTGTCCGCCGTCAAGATTTGACGCGGGCAAAAAATTGAATAAACCAATATAAAGGTTTACATAAGCAAAATCCCTATAAACAGCATAAAAGGCTAAAAACATAGTAATATTTAAAACAGGTCCCGCTATTATAATAATACAATCTCTTAATGCTGAAATTCTATAACGCTTATCTAAAAGAATTGTTATATTAAAAAGCCGTACATCCAGCGTATTGGGTCTTAGTCCGAAAAGAAACATAAATAATAAATGACCCGACTCGTGTATTATAACCGCGGACAAACACAGTAAATAACCTGTATACCGATTGCTGATTATTATTAAGGCTATTAAAGCTACAGCGGGATAACTAACAGATATAACAAAGCTATTTAATCTTAAGCTCATTAATCAGATTATCTATGCTGAAGCTATTAAAACTTTCGGTAATAATTATTTCATTGTTAAGGTTAGTGTCATACCATTTTTTTAATTCACTAAAAATATCAAAGCTAAAAAGTTTTAAAGCGTAAAAAGAAAGCAGCAATAATAAAGAAATAATAAGCTGAATTGTTATAAGCAGAGGTTTACCTTCTCTTTTTTTCTTCTTGTTCTTCTCAACTTCATAATCTGAAGAATTATTACTTTTTTCAAATTCAACAGGATTGTAAGCAGGCGTCCAGTCATTTTCTAATGACAAAACCTCGGGATTGTCCATTTTATCACCTCACATAAATATATGCGGGATGATAATAAAAAATTAATTCTTGTTTAGTTTTTTAAAATCTGTTTTTGCAAGCTGAACAAAAAGAATTATCGCGAGTACAAGGGCTCCTGCCTCGGCAATCGGAAAGGCAAGCCATACGGCATGAAGTTCAAAATAATGTGAAAGAATAAATGCCACAGGTAGTATCAAAACAAGC